>CAYZUV010000015.1:18337-22334 GCA_964481245.1 uncultured Pseudomonadales bacterium | reverse complement strand
AAAGAGCTTTCAGCCTTAACGCCCTGCCACACGGTTAAATTGGATGTTCGCGATCGGGAGGCTGTCTTTGCAGCGTTCGAGTCATTGCCTGAAGCGTTTGACTCGCCCGCCATATTGCTCAACAACGCGGGCTTGGCTTTAGGGTTAAGTGGTGCCCACGAGACGGATCTCGAAGATTGGGAAATCATGGTCGATACCAACATCAAAGGCTTGATGTACTGTACTCGGGCTTGTCTGCCGATCATGGTGGCTCAGGGCATGGGTCACATTATCAATATGGGCTCGGTCGCAGCCAATTGGCCTTATCCTGGTGGAAATGTCTATGGCGGGACGAAAGCGTTTGTACAGCAATTCTCGAGGAACTTACGCGCGGACCTCTTAGGCCAAGGGATTAGAACCACTGTCATAGAGCCTGGCATGTGTGAAACGGAGTTTTCCGTTGTCCGATTTAGTGGCGATGAAGCCAAAGCGGCTGCGGTTTATGACGGTATGAAGCCGCTGTCTGCAGAGGATGTCGCTGAAGTGATTCTTTGGGTTGCCACACGGCCCCCCCATGTCAATGTCAATCAAATTGAGCTGATGCCGGTCGCACAAACCTGGTCTCCCTTCTCCGTCCATCGCGAAGCTTAGAACGACGTGTAAAGAGTCTCGCGTAATCCCGCCCAACGCGCGCATCATCATGGGTTGCTCTGGAGTGCTATAATCCGAGCATGATCATCGTCCACGGCGTATTTCCGATTCGAGCAGACTCTCGTCAGCGAGCATTGAAGCTGATGGAGGAGATGGCCATCCTTTCTCGCGAGGAGCCAGGGTGCCTGACTTACGAGTTTTACGCGGCGTTATCTTCCGAGACTGAATTTTTATTGTTCCAAGAATGGGAATCGATTGAAGCCCTTCAAGACCATTTTGAGACCCCCCACATGGAGACCTTTTTGACCGAGCTCCCCGACGTTCTTGACGGTGAAATTGTCACTCGCCGTTATGAGGTCAGGAGCCGAGATCGCAGCAGCGAGAATGAACGTGTGCTGTCGTCTTCGGGTGAGGCAGAGCGCAAATCCGAGCGGCAGGTGCCCAAGATCGTTCATTAGTTGAACCATCCCCTCCTAAAACCCTCGGTCCGTCATAGGCCTAGCGAAGCCCAAAGGGGTGTTGTTGGCGCATCTCGAAATTGGGGTCTGCCGTAATCCGACCTAGTCGAAAATAATCAACCTTAGCGATCGCTTGTGGGTGTTAAGCACCGTCAAACAAGTCCAGGACCGATTCGGGCGGGCGCCCGATTTTCGCTCGCTGGCCTCGCATGACGATGGGGCGCTGCATAAGAATGGGCTGATCTGCAATCAGTTGAAGGCGCGCCGCTTGAGCAAGCGTAGCCAGATCAAGCGAGGGGTTGGTTTTAACCGCGTCTTCCTCGCGCAGGATGGCGCTTTCGCCGTCCACCAGGGCAGACGAGACTGCACGAAGCTCATTAAGATTTAAGGGCAGATCCAGATACAGACGCAGTTCATAGTCGATACCAGCCCGATCTAGGAGTTCTAAGGTTGCCCTTGATTTCGAACAGTCAGGGTTATGAAATAAGATGGATCGTGGTGTCACTGCGTCAATCCTTGAGGCAAAGAATAAGGGGTCAGGGTGTTGGGTAACTATCGCAGTATGAGCGCATTGTGCCAAGCGGTGGCTCAAAATTTTGGGGCCGATGGCTGCAGCTCGGTGGCCAAAGCATTGACGTATCAAACGCTGTTTGCCTTGGTACCCACCATTGCGCTGGCTTACATGGTGCTCACAGCCTTTGACGCCTTTCAAGGACTCTGGATAGAGTTCGAGGCTTTTGTGTTTTCAAACATCGTGCCGGACAGCGTCGGTTCGATTCAAGCCTATTTGGGTCAATTCTCAGAACAAGCAAAAAGTCTCAGTGTGCCGAGTTTGGTTATTTTGGCGGCCAGCGCACTTTGGATGCTGTTCACTGTCGAACAATCTTTCAATAAGATCTGGCGTGTGGCGCGGGCAAGGCATGGTGTTCAGCGCTTGCTGACCTATTGGGCGATTCTGACGTTAGCGCCACTGATGCTGGTCGCGACGCTCGCGATAACCACCTATGTTTTGAGTCTGCCGCTGATCTCCGATGTGTCTGATTCGCCTTGGATACTCAAGGTGCTGCCGATCTTATTCAATTGCGGTTTAATGGCTCTCGCGTTCTGGTTGATTCCCAATACACCGGTCCAAATAGAACACGCGCTGCTGGGCGGTGCATTAGCGAGCGTGCTCGCAGAAATTGCGAAATGGGTCTTTTCAAGTTTTATCGCGGCCTCGTCGTTTCAAGTGGTTTACGGTGCCTTTGCAACGTTCCCCATTCTGTTGCTTTGGATTTATATCTCCTGGTCGATTGTCTTGATTGGCGCTGAGCTGACCAAAACGCTCGGTTATGGGCATGGCGAGTCATCGCTGTCGGTAAACGCCGAGGAGGTTATGAGGCATCTACAAGCACTTCTCATGTTTCAGGAGGGCTTCGATTCGGGCCGAAAGAAAGAGGCTGTTTTAAGCCAACTAAACACGCAGTCGGTCTTTATCGGGCGGCCTGCTGAGTCAACGGTCGAAAGTCTAATCGATGCAGGGCTATTGGTAGAGACCGATACGGATGATGTGGTGCTTGGGAAAAGCCTCAAGGATTTAACGCTTGGAAGATTTTTAGCATCAGTCAAGCTGCAGAGACCCTCGGCTCAAGAGCTTGCGGTGATATCCGCATCGATAGAGGGTGGCATCGCCTCACTGGCGTCGCGCTGGCTGTCGGCGTTGTCCGATGAGATGCAATTGCTCGATGTGCGTCTTGTCGATCTGCTCATTAATGAAGCCGCGACTCGTTCAACAGAAAAGGAATGGCATGGCACTTGATTGGAAACGAAGGCCAAACTAGATGGGCTCGGTCATGTCCGTCCCTGCGATTTTTTTTTGCATTCGATCCTTGACAGTACCAATCACGTATCTGGAACTCGTGAAATGCAGCGAGCGCGCTTCGATCTTCCATGGCTGACTGACGGGGTCTGATGAAGGGGTTCGCCGGTCGTGGGGCGCGATGGGTTGAGTGCTGTTGTTGTTAGCTAGAAGAATGGCCATTCGATCGGGAAAGAGACGAAAGAGATAGGAAAAAAGTGAGCAGATCTTCGATTAAAACGGCGATTGAAAACCTAAGGCTAATAACGGCTGAGTCCCTTTTTCGTCGGTGCCTCCTGATGCTTTGCGTGATGACGGTTTCAGGCTGCGATCGCGAGGCGGAGAACGTCGCCTACGATACAGTGCTCGGGCCGCCTATTGTCTCTTCTTCGCTGGTTGGTCGGTGGCAGGTCATAAACTATTGGGCTACGTGGTGTGGTCCTTGTATTACTGAGATCCCTGAACTCAACGAGCTTGCCGAAGACCGAGCAGATTCCTTGGTGGTGCTCGGTGTTGACTTTGATGCGCCAGCGGCGCCAGCCGTTGCTCGCGCCTCAATTGAAAAAATGGGCATCGATTTCCCGGTGCTGGCGAGCGACCCATCCGCCCGTTGGGGATTATCCATGCCAGAAGTCTTGCCCACGACGGTGCTGATCAACCCAAAGGGCGAGCTGCACCAAATTTTGGTGGGTCCTCAGACTAAAACGTCCATCCTAGGCGCAATGGTGGCAAGGTCGATCTCCAGCGAATAGTCGCCAAAAAGGACGTGTTCCTGGTGTTCGAGTAACGTGCAAACGCACTCAAGAAGTGAGGGCCCGAGACCCCATTCCCCTATCAACAGAAGTAGGCTAGGTCGAGACCAGACGCAATTGAGCGCGACTTGCCACGCTTGTGCGCTGAGGGAGGCGAGGACCTCGTTGAACCTCGGCCAACGTTCTCTGCGTCTGATCGGACTAGGCGAGTCTTGCCTGAATCTTCGAAATCGCTTCATTCTGAGCCCAAAGCTCAGTCTCGCCTGTGGCTCGGCTTGTGTACTCAACTTGCCCCTCAGCCAGTGCGCGTTCTCCAATGA
>CAYZUV010000015.1:11966-18237 GCA_964481245.1 uncultured Pseudomonadales bacterium | reverse complement strand
GTGGCTCGGCTTGTGTACTCAACTTGCCCCTCAGCCAGTGCGCGTTCTCCAATGACGATTCGGTGGGGGATGCCGATGAGCTCAGCGTCATTGAATTTCGCGCCAGGACGCACGCTGTCTCGATCGTCGAGCAAAACGTCCACACCGGTTGCTTGAAGCGATTGGTAAAGGCTCTCCGAAACCTCCCTCACCAACTCGGATTTGTGCGCGTTAACAGGGATCAAGACCACCGTGAAGGGTGCAATAGTGTCTGGCCAAATGATCCCACGGTCATCGTTGTTCTGTTCAATGGCAGCACCAACCAGCCTAGAAATGCCCATTCCGTAGCACCCCATCATCATGGTTAAGGCCTTGCCTTCCTGATCTAGAACGGTCGCCTTCATGGGGGCACTGTATTTGTTGCCTAACTGGAAGATATGACCCACCTCTATCCCGCGCTTAATTTCTATGTTGCCTTTGCCGTCCGGGGATGGGTCGCCCGGTTCAACATTGCGAAGGTCGGCAATGCCGGTTGGGGTGAAATCGCGCTCGATATTGACGTTGACGTAGTGATAGTCGTCTTCGTTGGCGCCACAAGAGAAGTTTTTGGTGACGCTCACTGCGCGATCGATGAGCACATCAATGGGTGCATGCACGGGGCCAAGCGAGCCAGGACCTGCGCCAAAAACGTCTCGAATAGCGTCTTCGCTAGCCATTCGAAGGGGCGCTTTTACCAAGGGATGCTTCTCTGCTTTCACAGCGTTGAGGGTGTGATCGCCGCGCAAGACGAGCGCGACCAACGGCGCTTTCTCACCCTCGACGATGAGCGTTTTGACCGTTTGCTCGATGGGCAGACTCAGAAATTCAACAATATCGTTGATGGTTCTCTGGTGAGGTGTCTCGACCTTGCTGAGTGCTGCATGATCGGCAGGACTGGGTGGCGGCGTTACTGCCTCAGCCAGCTCAATATTGGCAGCGTAGTCACTTTGATCGCTGAAGGCGATGAGATCTTCACCGGAATCGGCTAACACATGAAACTCAGTTGACGCGGAGCCACCAATACTCCCGGTATCTGCAGCGACCGGCCTAAATTTCAGATCCATGCGGCTCAAGATTTGGGAATAAGTCACGTGCATCAGATCGTAGGTCTCTGCCAGCGAATCCATATCAATATGGAAGGAATAAGCGTCCTTCATAATGAACTCACGAGCGCGCAACACGCCAAATCTGGGCCTGGTTTCATCTCTGAATTTGGTTTGTATCTGGTAGTAATTCACGGGAAGTTGCTTGTGGCTGCGTAATTCTTGCCTTGCAATATCCGTGATTACCTCTTCGTGTGTGGGGCCAAAGCAAAAGTCCCGATCATGTCTATCTTTGAATTTGAGTAGCAGACCTTCGTCATAGAGGCCCCACCGCCCTGATTCCTGCCAGAGTTCCGCAGGCTGCGAGGTCGGCATGAGTACCTCCTGGGCACCGCTCTTATCCATTTCCTCTCGGACAATGGCCTCGATCTTTCTAAGGACTCTGAGGCCCAATGGCATCCAGGAATAGATGCCGGACGCTAACTTTTTGATAAAGCCGCCGCGTAGAAGCAATTGATGGCTGATAATTTCAGCATCGGCTGGCGTCTCTTTCAGAGTGGAAATGGTAAATTGGGATGCTCTCATGGGTGCGCTATTCTCACCCAGCAATGTAACAGGGGGCTGGGCTGATTAAAGGATCAGTTAGAAAACGTGGGGGCGCAATTCTATGACAGAACGAAGACGCTATGAAGGGGCTTGTCACTGCGGCGCTGTTCGCTTTCGGTTGAAGACCAAGCCGCCTCGTTCAGTGCTTCGCTGCAACTGTTCGATCTGTGAGTTGGAAGACTTCCTCCATTGGATTATTCCTGCGGGTGAATTCGAGGCGTTTCAGGGAAGCGTGACGACCTACCGATTCGGAACGCAGGTTGCTCGGCATACCTTCTGTCCTGTTTGCGGCATCAAGCCCTTTTACTACCCGCGATCAAACCCCGATGGGGTCAGCATCAATGTGCGGTGTGTTGACGGATTAGATTGGCGAAAGCTCGATGTCCTGCCCTTTAATGGTGTTGATTGGGAGCAGAATGCTGCGTCGATCGCCCATCTTTCAAAAGGGTCGAACTGAAGCTGTAGGTGACCATAGGAGCCCACTGGCGTTCAAGCTATCCAAATTGGTTGAACACAAAAAAGAGGACGGGAAGGTAGGATTCGAGCGCTGCTAGGATGGTCAGCCTAAGCAAGCAACCTTGGGGTGCGCTGAGACATAGCGAAAGCGAGCCAACAAAAAGGCCGCTCGAGGCGGCCTTTCTTGAAACATCATCTAACTGGCATTAGACGAAATCTTTCATGCCTTTCAAAGCGCTGATTTTGACTGCAGTACTTGCAGGCTTCGCAGCAACATCCATCGTTTCACCAGGTTTGAATGGGTTGGGAACACCCTTCTTGGCCTTTCGGGCTGGCTTCTTGACGGCTTTGATTTTCATCAAACCGGGGAGCGTAAATTCGCCAGCAGCACCTTTTCGCAGGTGACGCTCGATGAGGCCTGAGAGTTCATCAAGAACGGCTGTAACCTGCTTCTTGCTGAGATCAGTGCTCTCAGAAAGTGACGCGATGATGGCGCTTTTGGTGTATTTATCTTTAATAGCGGGCGCTTTTTTTGCTGCCATGGAACATTCCTTCTACTGCTTGGTTAATGTCTTTTCTGAAACTGAGTTCTAGTTCGATCAACTTCCAAGGGTTTGCCTGACCGTAAGTTCGACCAGATGTGCTCTGAAAAGTAAGCGAACGAGAACAGAGACTCAGTCCGGAAATTCCTAGTTGAGTTCAAGATCTGACCCCAATCGGAAAAGCCGGGCTCTTTATAGCGAATGAAACCCTATGGAGCAAGCTATTTTCAGTCGTAAAGGTCTCTGAACACCTATTTTTTTAGGGTTAGGTGCGCCATGTGTTGCACGCTAAGTTGTTTGGGTATAATCCCGCGCCACGAATTGTGACGCCTATTACCCTTGTTGCCCAGGAGATCGCTATGCCGATTTATGAGTATCAGTGTGAGAGCTGTTCTCATCGACTCGAGAAACTGCAAAAGATGTCGGATGCTCCGCTCAGTGATTGTCCTGAGTGCGGTCAATCGACTTTGAAAAAATTAGTTTCTGCGGCGGCCTTTAGGCTCAAGGGCGGCGGCTGGTATGAAACTGACTTCAAGACGGGAAGTAAGAAAAATGTGTCCGGAACGGGTTCCGGTTCTAGTTCAAGTGCTTCTGATTCGGGGAGTTCGAATAGCACTTCCAGCAGCGCCAGCACTGATAGCAGTTCCAGCAGCAGTTCTTCGAAGGCGGCTGCGGAGTAGGCGGTATAGCTACCAAGAGCTGATAACACCTGCTTGCGTTCGATTGATGTGATCAGCACCCCGCATGGGTTATTTAGGAAATTCAATGAGAAGTCATTTGTGTGGAGACATTCGGGCCGACCAGATTGGTGAGTCGGTAACACTGTGTGGATGGATCCACCGTCGTAGAGATCATGGGGGTGTCATTTTTCTTGATCTCCGGGATCATAAAGGCATTGTGCAGGTGGTTTTCGACCCCGACACTGAGCAGCACTTTGCTTTGGCGGACCAGTTAAGAAACGAGTTTGTTGTCAGGATTAAAGGCCTCGTTCGGGCGCGGGATGCGCAGGCAGTCAATCCGAAAATGGCGACTGGAGAGATTGAAGTCCTGGGCCAATCGCTGGAACTGCTGAATCGATCGAGAACGCCCCCTTTCCAATTGGACGAATATTCTGAAGCGGGTGAAGATGTTCGACTTCGGTATCGTTTTCTTGATTTGCGGCGCCCTGAGATGCAGGAAAAACTCAGGCTGCGGTCGCAAGCGTCGCATTTAATCCGAAGATTTTTGGAAGGTGAGCAGTTCGTAGACATCGAAACGCCGGTGCTGACCAAAGCTACACCAGAAGGTGCGAGGGACTACTTGGTCCCTAGTCGGGTTCATCCCGGGGCATTCTATGCGCTGCCTCAATCACCTCAGATCTTTAAGCAATTACTGATGATGTCTGGATTCGATCGTTACTACCAGATCGCCAGATGCTTTCGAGATGAGGATTTGCGGGCCGATCGGCAACCGGAATTCACCCAAATTGATATCGAGGCCGCCTTTATTGACGAGACCATGGTTATGGCGCTCGCTGAGCGGATGATCAAAACTTTGTTCAAAGAATTGATAGCCGTGGATTTGGGCGACCTGCCAGTGCTTTCTTACCAAGAGGCAACGAGCCGCTATGGCACGGACCGTCCGGATCTTCGGTTTGATTTGCCGCTGACCGACATCGGCGATCTGATGCGGGAGGTTGAGTTCAAAGTCTTCAGCGGGCCCGCGAATGATGCAGAGGGCCGTGTGGCCGCGCTTCGACTCCCAGATGGGCAACAGTTGACACGTAAGACGATCGACGAGTTGACCAGTTTTGTGGGGATTTATGGTGCCAAAGGGCTCGCGTATATCAAGGTGAACGCCTTGGATCAGGGAATGGACGGTCTGCAGTCGCCGATTTTGAAGTTCCTACCAGAGGCCGTCGTGAATGCCGTGCTAGAGCGGCTGGGCGCTGAGGTTGGTGATCTCATTTTCTTTGGCGCGGATAAGCAAGATGTTGTGAACGCATCCATGGGCGCTTTGCGCGCGAAGCTAGGCGAAGATCTCAATTTGTTTACGCGCGAGTGGGCTGCGTGTTGGGTTGTAGACTTCCCTATGTTCGAACCAATCGATGGACCGAGCAAAGGACAAAAAGCATTTTCCGCAGTGCACCATCCATTTACGCATCCCTCCGGCACCATAGAAGACATGCTATCAGACCCAGCATCTGCGCTGTCCCGTGCTTACGATATGGTCATTAATGGCTTTGAAGTTGGTGGGGGGTCAATCCGAGTCTATCAACCGGAATGGCAACAAGCGGTGTTCCAAGTGCTCGGACTTTCGGAGGAGGCCTCGCGAGAAAAGTTCGGCTTCTTGCTGGACGCGCTTGATTTGGGTGCTCCGCCCCACGGCGGTATTGCTTTTGGGTTGGATCGATTAGTGATGTTACTCTCGGGCGCTAAGGCCATTCGAGACGTCATCGCATTTCCCAAAACGCAAACGGCCACGTGTTTGCTGACCTCAGCACCAAGTGCGGTCGAGCCAGCGCAGCTCCGAGAATTATCCATAAGAACGCAGTTGTCATAGGTTGAGGCTCACATGGCGGGACACAGTAAATGGAGCAATATTAAGCATCGGAAGGCCGGCCAAGACGCCAAGCGAGCCAAGGTCTTCACCAAAATTATCCGTGAACTGACGGTTGCGGCAAGAGATGGCGGAGGCAATATCGAGGACAACCCAGGTCTTCGAACAGTGGTGGATAAGGCGAAAGCCGCCCAGATGCCAAAAGACACCATGGAGCGAGCCATTCAGCGCGGCGCCGGTGGCCAGGACGGCGCAGACCTGGTCGCCCTGACCTATGAGGGCTATGGTCCTGGGGGCGTTGCTATTTTGGTTGAGACCATGACTGACAACCGAAATCGAACGGTCGCGGAGGTGCGTCACATCTTTACAAAAGCAGGGGGGAATCTCGGGACTGACGGTTCGGTGGCCTACTTGTTCGACAAAAAAGGTCAGTTGTATTTTGAGCCGGGGGTCTCCGAGGAGACGCTTTTTGAAGTCGCCATCGATGCGGGCGCAGATGATGTGGAAGTCGAGGAAGATGGTGCGATCACTGTGGTGACCTCACCCGAGGCATTCCAAGGTGTAAAGCAACAAATTGACGACGCAGGTCTGACGGCGGTTCTCGCTGAGGTCGCGATGGTGCCGCAAACTTTCACATCCCTCGACCCGGAAACCAGCGAGCGTATCGTCAAGATGATTGATTCGCTGGAGGACCTGGACGATGTCACCAGCGTTTACACGAATGCGAGCTTTCCTGCCGAATCAGAAAACTGATTGCTTTTGCCTATCGCATGATGCCCCCCTCACGGGCGACTATCCGCGGATTCATAAGGTCCTGTGCTAGACTTTTTCGAACAGATAAGGATGGTCTATGGCCGTTACGTTGGGAATAGATCCGGGATCTCGAGTCACTGGCTTTGGCGTCATCGAGACCCGAGAAGGGCGTGCGATATACCTTGCTAGCGGTTGCATCAGGACGACCCTTTCTGCCTCTATCGGTGATCGACTCAGCGAAATTTATGATGGCCTCGGAGAATTGATTCGTTTGCATCAACCCTCGGAAGTCGCCATCGAAAAAATCTTTATGGC
>CAYZUV010000015.1:0-11866 GCA_964481245.1 uncultured Pseudomonadales bacterium | reverse complement strand
CCCATCGATAACATTGAAGACGTGCTTCGTCGCGCGCTAAAGCTTCTGAGTTAATCCGCCCATGATAGAAAACGACCGATTAATCGCGCCTGAACCCCAGACCGAGGATCAGGGTCAGGATTGGGCGATTCGACCAAAGTCTTTGGCTGAGTACGTGGGTCAACCCGCCGTTGTGGAACAAATGAGCCTTTTCATGGATGCGGCCAAAGCGCGCGGTGAGTCGCTGGACCACACGCTGATTTTCGGCCCCCCGGGGCTTGGCAAAACAACACTTGCCAACATCATCGCGTCAGAAATGTCGGCGCAGATTCGATCCACCTCGGGCCCAGTGATCGAGAAGAAGGGCGACCTGGTTGCAACACTCACAAATTTGTCGCCAGGTGATGTGTTATTTATTGATGAAATTCACCGCTTAAGTCCAGCGGTTGAAGAAATTCTCTACCCAGCGATGGAAGACCATCAAGTAGATATCACCATTGGCGAGGGGCCCGCGGCGAGAACCATCAAGCTTGATTTGCCCCCCTTTACATTGGTGGGGGCAACAACCCGAACGGGGCTCCTGACATCCCCCTTGAGGGATCGCTTTGGGATCGTTCAGCGCCTTGAATTTTATGAGATCGAGGACCTTACTAAAATTGTGAGACGATCCGCGAGCCTTCTAGGCGTGGTCGCCGAAGAGGCTGGTGCGCGAGAGATTGCTGCACGCAGTCGAGGGACGCCGCGGATTGCCAATCGGCTCTTGCGTCGGGTTCGCGACTATGCCCAAGTGCGAGCGAGCGGGGTGATCGACCAATCGTGCGCCGATCAAGCGCTAAATTTGTTAAAGGTAGACAGTAGCGGCTTTGATGCAATGGATCGACGACTTCTGCTCGCGCTGATCGACAAGTTTGATGGTGGTCCGGTGGGTATTGATTCTCTCTCAGCCGCGGTTGGCGAGGAACGCGACACGCTCGAAGATGTTTATGAGCCCTACTTAATTCAACAAGGGTTCATCATGCGAACCCCAAGAGGGCGCGTAGCGACCGATCGCGCCTATCTGCATTTTGGCCTCGATCCTAAAAGTGAAGCGCCCAGATCGGGCAGCGATCTTTTTTCTGGGGAAAGCGAGCACTCAGTTTAGGCGAAGGGTCATCCGCTGAAGCCCAAGTAGGGCTGAATTGATCACCATTAAGGAAATGAGAACACGCTATGAACGAACAATTGTCGATCCTTGAACTCATCACCAATGCGACTGTGGTGGTCCAATTGGTGATGGCGATTTTGGTCCTCGCGTCGGTGGTCTCATGGATTCTTGTATTTCAAAAGGCGTTTTTATTGTCGTCTGTGCGCCGTATGGCCACAACATTTGAAAATGATTTTTGGTCGGGTGAAGATTTACGTGCCCTGTTTGTGGAGCTCGATGAAGGCGAAGCAGAAGTTATTGGACTAGAGTCGATATTCCATGCGGGCTTCAAGGAATATACCCGCTGCTCGCAGCTTTATGGCACGCAGGTGGAGCGCATCATGCAAAACGTTCAGCGCGCGATGCGTGTGGCATTGGCTAGGGAAGAAGAGCGTCTTGAGGCCGCCTTGCCGTTTCTTGCAACCGTGGGCTCAACCAGCCCGTATATTGGGCTCTTCGGCACGGTCTGGGGCATCATGAACTCGTTTCGTGGGCTTGCGATGGTCAATCAGGCAACGCTCTCGGTGGTCGCCCCTGGGATTTCGGAGGCTCTGGTTGCGACGGCTATCGGGCTTTTTGCTGCGATACCAGCCGTGATTGCCTACAACCGATTTTCCGCGCAAGTTGAAATCATGATGAATCGGTTTGAGACGTTTTCAGAAGAATTCAGCGCTATTTTGAATCGCTCGATTAAGGAGAATTAATCGATGGCGAAAGTTGTCCGGCGAAAGCCCATGTCTGAAATCAATGTGGTGCCCTATATCGACGTGATGCTGGTCTTGCTTGTTATTTTCATGGTGACCGCGCCACTGATGACGCAGGGCATTAAAGTCGAGCTTCCGGCAGCCGATAGTGAAGCTATCGAAGTGACTGATCCCGATGATTTTCTGGTTGTGAGTGTGGACGCTGCCGGACAGTATTATTTGAATGTGGGTGAGCGAGAGTCGGCTCTGACGTTAGTCGATTTAGTGGGCCAAGTGCAGAAAATTATGTCTGCCCAGCCTGCGATGAAAGTGCTGATCGAGGGCGATCAAGCCGTACCCTATGGTCGCGTGATGCAGGTAATGGACGAACTCAAAAACTCTGGTGTTGAAGATGTGGGCCTCGTGACACAACCCAGGATGCAAGGTTAGGGTTCATGTTGCGGTCGGCTATTCTTCCGACGATTTTTGCGCTCGCATTGCATGGCGCTGTGGTTGCGCTCCTGCTCCACAATTGGGAGCAGCCCTTGCCCGATAGGATTCGCGTCGAGCCTCTTTACATACAGGCGAGTGTCGTGAATTTGCCCAAGCCGAACGTCAAGCCCCCGCCTCCGAAACAGAAACCCCCTGCCCAAGTTGCGAAAAAGCAGCAGGAGGGTAAGCCCAAAAAAGTCAAACCCGCGCAAGCGGCGATGACTGAGCCCGCTCAAGCCACCGAGCCCGATCAGCCGTCAGACCCAGAGCGCACAGCCCACGAAGTCGTGACGCCTCAGCCCGACGAGAATGATGCGACCCAGGCCTTGCTCGAGGCCGATCTGATGCGGGCGATCAACGCTGAGCAAGGTGCGAGAGCGGCGGTTACCGATGATGAGCGAGCCATGGCTTATATTGGCCAGATTCAAAGAGATGTGATCCAGAATTGGTCTAGACCGCCAAGCGCTCGAAATGGCATGCAAGCGATTTTGAAAGTTTATCTCGTGCCGACAGGTGAAGTTGTTGAGGTTCAAATTGCTGAGAGTAGCGGCAATGCCGCATTTGATCGCTCAGCCATGGTTGCAGTTGAGAAAGTTCACCGCTTCAGTGTGCCTTCGGAGTCAGCTATGTTTGAGCGAAGCTTTAGGGAATTCACATTATTGTTCAGACCTGAGGATCTAAGGCTCTAGTCATGGAAAGGAAAGTACGAGTGACCCGATTGTTGAGTGTTGTGCTTTGTCTGTTGCTGCAATCAGCAGCGATGACCGCCTCGGGTGAGTTGCAAATTGAAATCACCCAAGGCGCAGACAACGCGGTGATGGTGGCGGTTGTCCCCTTTGATTGGCGAGGCCGAGGGAGCCTTCCTGAAGATATTGCCGCCATCGTGGGACAAGACTTGGGATTCAGTGGCCGTTTCAATACGCTCCCTGTAAGCGCGATGTTGTCGTTACCTCACGAGTCGAAGGACGTCTACACGAGAGATTGGCGATTACTGGATGTTGAATATTTGGTCTTGGGTCGAATTGAAGAATCAGAGGCCGATCTTGCCGTGACGTTCGATCTTTTTAATGTGTACAAAAATGAAGTGGAACACAGCGAAACGATCAAAGGGAGTGATCTGATGCTCCGTGATATGGCGCATTACATCAGCGATTCTGTTTACGAGGCTTTAACTGGCATCCCCGGCGCCTTCTCCTCAGAGATTCTTTACATCACTGTAACTGAGCAGGATAGCGATCGGGTGTACCGGTTAAATGTCGCCGATGCGGATGGGCAGAGAGTCAGAACGGTATTGCAGTCTCGGGAGCCAATTCTCTCGGCAAGCTGGGCGCCAGACGGTGAACGCATTGCCTATGTTTCTTTTGAGCGGGACAGTCGTCCAGCCATCTACGTTCATAACCTCAAAACCAGAACAAGACAACAAGTCACAGATTTTGAGGGGCTAAATGGCGCGCCAGCATTTTCGCCAGATGGGAAAAAACTGGCCATGGTCCTGTCCAAGGACGGCAACCCGGAAATCTATGTGCTTGACCTAGAGTCAAAGCCTCGCAAACTGCGTCGCTTGACCCGGCACTACGGGATCGATACTGAACCCTCTTGGAGTGCCGATGGGAAATCGATCATCTTCACGTCAAACCGTGGGGGGCAACCGCAGATCTATTCAATGCGTCTAAGTGATCTTGAAATTGAACGGTTGACGTTTGAAGGCGACTATAACGCGCGGTCTAGCCTCACCCGAGATGGGAAAGGTCTCGTGATGGTGCATCGTCGAAACGGAATATTCCATATCAGTCATCTGGACCTTGATCGAGGGCGATTCAGCGTTTTAACAGAGACGGCGCTGGACGAGTCACCGAGCATTGCACCGAACGACAGCATGCTGATCTATGCGACGATGGTCGATGGTCAGGGCATATTGGCTGGCGTATCAATGGACGGAAGTGTGAAGTTTAATCTCCCCGCGAGGGAAGGGGACGTTCGAGAACCTGCCTGGTCACCACTGAAAAAAACGTTGTTCTCCTCTGTGAGGCAGTCGTTACCCATGCGCGTTGAGTCCGTGAGCAAACCCAATTAGCTGATCGCACGCCGCACTCAGAGGGTTCTCAAGACCCACATTGGGTTGAATTTGGCTGGAAAAGCCTTTAAGAGTGATGGTATTCGATGCGGTCCTATGCTCAAATACGCGTTATTCGTCCAAGGTCTGCGAAAATGGGCGTAAAAGCTGATTTGAGCTAGCCTAGCGATCGTGAATAGATGGGTTTGGTGTGCTTCCTCGGACACTGCACGCAAGCCTATTTGGACCGTTGGGTAAGCATCGAGTTGAGTAGGCGATTCGCGCATGAGAAGCGATCGCGGCTCGTCCTGAAATAATGAAGTAAAGGAGTAAAACCATGGCATCGTTACTGAGAATCCTGGGTTTGTTTTCGGCCATTTCTTTGATCTTTCTTGCTGGATGCGCGAGCTCTGGCGGCGTTGAAGAGGCCCCCGAGGTTGAGGCACCAGAAACCGCGGCTGAAGTTCAAGAAGTGGTTGTAGAAGCTGAACCCATTCGTCCCATGGTCAGTCGTGGCAAGATCGTGATCCCCATTGACGCTATGGATGCGAACGCCGGCTCGATGACGCTGCAGGGTGTTTTCTATTTTGACTTTGATCAAGCGATCGTGCGTCGTGAGGCTCATAACGAGTTAGATCAACATGCATCTGTACTTGCTGAAAACCCTGGTTTGAGAGTTCGCTTGGAAGGCCATGCTGATGAGCGCGGAACGCGTGAATACAACCTCGCGCTGGGGGAGCGTCGTGCGAATGCCGTTCGAGCATACTTGCTGGCGCAGGGAGCGTCTCGTAGCCAGATCGAAGTGGTGAGTTATGGCGAGGAAAAACCAGCGGATGGTGGCCACGATGAAGGCTCTTGGCAAAAAAACCGTCGGGTTGAAGTGGTTTATCGTTAACGGTATGCATTGAATTTGGTGAGCTTGGGATGGTAGAGAGTCATCCCTTGACACAACGTGAAAAGGCCTCGGTTGAGGCCTTTTCTGTTTCAACTCGCGCTTAACGTCAGCAGATTGTCACTGAATGGCGCGCTTTCGGTAGAATAGCGGTACGCGAAACGCGCGGCATATCGCGCGGGAGACACGCCAGAGACAAAGGAAGGACCATTGAAAATCATGTTGAGTAAAAGGAACTTATACCTCCTGTTTTTGTTGAGTCAGTCGCTGAATCTCTATGCATCGCAGGCCCCCATCCGTATCGAAACGTTATCCCAGGATGGCGCTTCGGCGTCTTTGGTCTCTGATGAACCGATTGAGACCATTCTCAGCGAAGAACCCGAACCCCCTCAATCGATGGGTGAGATGCAGTATCAGATGCAGCTGCTTCAGCAGGAAATCATGGCCCTGCGTGGATTGGTCGAGCAGCTCAGTTACGAAGTTCAGCGGCACCGCGGGGTACAGGATGATCGATACCTTGAGCTCGACCGAAGGCTGCAAAGTCTGGTGGTTCAGGGTCCCGCTATAGCGGAGGAGAATCAAGTGGCGCTCGCTTCAGAGAACGCTGAAACGGAAGGGAGCGATACGCTGTCCGAGCAAGCACTCTATGACGCGGGGCTTGCATCAATTAAATCACGTCAGTTCGACGAAGCAATCGTTCAACTAAAGCAACTCATCGAGCTTTACCCCGCTGGAGATTTCACAGCAAACGCCTATTATTGGATTGGCGAAGTTCATGCAGCCAAGCCCGAACCAGACTATGAGTCTGCAAGGCAAGCACTCGTTCAAGTTATTGATGGATTCCCTTCGAGCAACAAATTGCCCGATGCGTCATTTAAGTTGGGCAAGGTTTATCACTTGATGGGTGATTGCGCGCGAGCCAAGTCGTTCCTTCAACAGGTCGCACAAAGCTATGATTCAAAGTCTGCTGGCCAACTGGCCGAGCGGTATCTAGCCAATCAAATTGACTGCTGATTCAGACCTTTTCAAGAAATGGAATCCGCCCTTCGGATCACGGAGATTTTTAGTTCGCTGCAGGGTGAAGCGCGAACCGTTGGGCGGCCCACAACCTTTGTCCGTTTGACCGGATGCCCGCTTCGCTGTCGTTATTGCGATACCGCCTACGCGTTTTCCGGAGGGCGCGTGATGTCGATGACGGAGATTATGAGTGAGGTGCAATCACATGGCGTCGGTCGAGTCACCGTCACGGGTGGCGAGCCCCTAGCCCAACGGGGTGTATTGGCGTTGATGGACACTTTGGTTAGCGAAGGCTATGAGGTCTCGATTGAGACGAGCGGCGCCCACTTGATCTCTGGTATCAACCCGCACGTTTCGGTGGTGATGGATCTAAAGACACCGGGCTCGGGAGAGTCGCATCGTAATTTGATGGATAACATCCCGCTTCTTAAAAGATCCGACCAGGTCAAGTTTGTGATTACCGATCGCGAAGACTATGACTGGTCGCGCTTTCAAGTGGACGCACTCGCGCTGAACGAGCGAGTGGACGATATTTTGTTCTCTCCTAGTTTTGAACAGCTCGACCCGGTCGATCTTGCTTCTTGGATCCTAGCCGATCGCTTGCCTGTTCGGATGCAACTTCAACTACACAAGTTACTTTGGGGCGATCAGCCAGGTGTCTAATCCAAAGAACGCAATCGTCTTGTTGTCAGGGGGGCTGGATTCCGCGACGGTCCTGTCTCACGCGGTGAATGAAGGCTTCGCCTGCTACTGCCTTAGCTTTGATTACGGCCAAACGCATAAAAGTGAACTCACTTACGCCGCCTCGTTAGCGAGCCACTTGGGTGCGGCCGAACATCGAATTGCCAAGCTTGATCTCGCGGTGTTCGGAGGATCTGCACTGACGGATCGATCCATCGATGTTCCAGACGCCGGCGACAGTGGTGAGGGGATCCCAGTAACGTATGTGCCTGCCAGGAATACGGTGTTTTTATCCTACGCGTTGGCGTGGGCCGAAGTACTCCCGGCAGTTGACCTCTTTATTGGTGTGAATGCCGTAGATTTCTCTGGGTATCCGGATTGTCGTCCGGCATTTATAGAGGCTTTTGAGGCGATGGCGAATCAGGCAACCAAAGCGGGGATTGAATCCAACGCATTCAAGATCCACGCACCGCTCCAGTATCTCTCCAAGGCCGACATCATCAAAAAGGGGATGGCTTTGGGCGTTGATTATGCAAAAACTGTGTCGTGCTATCGACTGACTGAGGCGGGGGAGGCCTGTGGGCGGTGTGATGCTTGCACCCTACGCGCGCAGGGTTTCGCAGACGCAGGGATAACCGACCCCACATGTTACGTTGCGTCCTAATGTGACGCTGTCCTCGGTTACCGAATTCTTATCTAACGCGCCCCACTTGGGCCTGGCGGCCATTGTCCTTTTAGGCTTTTTAGAGGCCTGTCCGGGAATTGGTCTTTTTGTCAGCGGGATCCTTCTGTTCGGCATTGCGAGCTTCTTGTACGTTGAGAACCTTTTTCCGATTGCGCAGATTGTGCCTTGCGCGATGTTGGGTGGATTCTTGGCCGATCAATTGGGTTTTGCTTTGGGTTGGTGGTTTGGGCCTGGGGTAAAGGGATGGTCGATCTTTCGCAGGCATCAAGACAGGATGGAGGCAGCCGAAGTTCAGATCGTTAAATTCGGGCCATGGGCGGCTGTGATTGGTCGTTTTCTCACCATGATCAGAAGCTTAGTGCCCATGATATTGGGCATGGCAGGCGTAAGCTGGCGCAGGTATGTCGTTTGGGATTTCGTTGCTGTCTCTGTTTGGGGGATAGGGTTCGTTTTGCTCTTGGGTGGGATCGAGCAGGTGTTTGATTGATGCTCAAAGGGCCAGAGTCATGTGAGTAGACAAGATGGCCCGTTAACGCGGAGTGGCGCGAGTGTTTGGCCGGCGACTCAAAGGTCGCTCGCCCAAGAATGAATGGTGGGCCGTGCTGGATTCGAACCAGCGACCAATTGGTTAAAAGCCAACTGCTCTACCAGCTGAGCTAACGGCCCCCAGGAACGCGCATGATACCGATTCGAAGCTAAAACTCAAGGATTGTGAAGTGTGAGCGCGTTGATCACCCTTTGGGCGTAGTCCCCTTCACCTAGTTTTATGAGTGTACCGATGCCCCCTGGATTAATGACATTGATCTCGATGACGTAGGGGTAAACGAGATCGATGCCGATAAAACGGGCGCCCCGGGTTTCACAATGGTCGGCAACCACCTGGCAAATGTATTGTTCGTTCTCAGTAAGACTTGTTTGTTCTGCTGTGGCTCCAGTCGCGAGATTGGTTCGATGATCCCGTTGCGCTCGCCTCAGGTAAGCGCCGATGAAAGATCCTCCGGCGACAAGAACGCGTTTTTCGCCTTGCTCGATCTCCTTCACTCGTGACTCGATCAAGCGGAAGGCTCGCAGGCCCGGTGGTATTTCATGATCCAAAATGGAATAGGCGTTGGGGTCCTCGACGCTTAGCTGATACACGCCGCGACCTTGGCTTTCCGCGGCTGGCTTCATCATCCATTTCGCTTTGTCTTGCAGTACGTGTTTGATCGAATCGGTATTAGCGGATGCGAGTCTCTCGGGCTGCCGGATGCTTTTTGGTAATGCCGCGAGACTGTACTTGTTGTTGAGATGGAGTAAGGCGTGGCAGTTGTTGATGAAGCGCTCTTGAGGCACCAAATTGAGGATTTGGATCTTGTCTAAGAAAGTACTTCGTCGACCAAGCGATAACACCCAAATCGTGTTGAAGTCTGTCAGTGTCAGGCGTTCTTTGGGCTCGAACAGGCCATCTTCATGAACGACAGGCTTCCATTCGCCCAAAACAGAAATGGTTCGATTGCGCAGCTCAAGCGTATCTATAAGACCCCAGGCAATGTCGATACTGGACTGGGTCGCAGCCATCGAGAGTCGAACCAGATTCGTGTCGGACGGATAGGGCGGCTGACCAACGAGAAATAGGATACTCATGGTCGCATTGTGATCGATCCCTTGACTGAATAGTATAGGCCGCTCACACGGCATCGATAGGTTGGTGCATCAAGCGGGAAGCGGTCGAGTGGGTCGATCGCGGTGGGCGGTTGCCGAAACGAGTGATCAGCCAAAATTTGGCAATAGGGCGCCCAGATAAAGAGACGGAAAAATGAGCACAATACTTTTGAACCAGTCGGCGATGGCGGACGACCCAATAGGGGGTCATGCGGCCGATGAACGTTTACGTGAGGAAATCAAAACCTTGCTTGATGAACAAAATGCCGTGCTCGTTGCTCATTACTACACCGATGAAGCCATTCAAGCGCTGGCCGAGGAAACTGGGGGTTGCGTGGCGGATTCTCTCGAGATGGCTCGATTTGGCGCGGCTTCTGCAGCCGATACGATCGTCGTTGCTGGCGTACGGTTCATGGGTGAAACCGCAAAGATTTTGAGTCCAGACAAGCGCGTGCTGATGCCAACGCTCGAGGCCACGTGTTCCCTTGATCTAGGATGCGAACCGTCCGCATTTTCAGCGTTCTGTGATGCGCACCCAGATCGAACCGTCGTGGTCTATGCCAATACGTCAGCGGAAGTGAAAGCGCGAGCAGATTGGGTGGTCACTTCAAGTATTGCGGTCGAGGTGGTGGAACACTTGATGGATCAGGGTGAAGCGATCCTTTGGGCGCCGGATAAACATCTGGGCGCCTACATCAAAGAGAAGACAGGCGCTGACATGATTCTCTGGGATGGCGCCTGCATAGTTCACGACGAATTTAAAGCGAAAGGTCTTCGGGAGCTGAAGGCGGTGCATCCTCATGCGATGGTTTTGGTTCATCCAGAGTCACCGAAGGGGGTGGTGGATCAGGCGGACGTGGTTGGATCGACATCGCAACTTATCAAGGCAGCAGTGGCGTCCGATCAAGACACGTTTATTGTGGCAACGGATCAAGGCATTTTTTACAAGATGCGTCAGGCCGCTCCAGGGAAAACCTTTATGGCCGCGCCGACGGCGGGTCACGGTGCTGAGTGTAAAAGTTGTGCCAACTGTCCTTGGATGGCGATGAATACGCTTGCACCCCTAGCTTCGGTCCTTCGTCTTGGCGACCATGAAATCACGGTAGCCCCTGCGCTCGCCGAAAAGGCGCTTGCACCCCTTGAGCGTATGTTGAACTTCAACAAGGTGTGATGGTCAGCGGGGCGAAAGATTAACGTTCTAGTTCGTCGCGCAGATCTCTGAAGGTATCCAGCCGGCTTCGAATACGCTCACTCAGCTGAAAGTTTTGGCGTGCCAGTGGCTGCGCGTAGCTGAGCTGCTTCTCGGCACGTTCCAAATCGCCGTTCAAGAAAAAGTACTCTGCGCGTGCCTGGTGCACGCCAATAATGTCACCCGCGAGACCGCGAGCCTCAGCGAGTTGATACCAAATGGCGTCGTCAAGCGGTCGGCTCTCTGCGATCTCGGTCAGCAGTTGACTGGCGATCTCGGGCCTATCTAGGGCCAGCATAATGTCTGCCTTCTTCACAGTGAGCGGATAGTTGCCCGGGCTAATCATCAAGGCTTCGTCAAGATATGCTGCGGCAATATCGGGTTGCTTGGCCCGATGGTAAAGGTCGACCTCTGTGATTTGAAACGGAATGTTAAGTGGGTATTGGTTCCGCAATGGATCGAGCAGCCGTCTCGCCTGATCAAGATCGCCTGACTTGATGGCGACTAATGCTCGAAGATAGTCGTTGGCAATTTGGAGGATCTCGCCCGACGCGTTTCTGGACGTGAGATTCGTTTCTCTGGCGCTCGAATCTTTTATTGAAAGCGCTTCTGCCCGTGCCCGCATCAATTGGAACTCGAGGTCAATGGGCCAACTCTTCTTGGTGAGGCTCTCCGTTTGGTTATAGGCGTCGCTGATCCTTTTTCGGGTCACCGGATGCGTCCTTAGAAACTCTGGAATACGATCTCCATCGCTTCGCGTTGCCCGCTCGAGATTTTCAAACATGTACGCCATCGCCCGAGGATCGAGACCGGCTTTGATCATGGTATTAATGCCGACCCGGTCTGCCTCAGATTCTCGTATTCGGCTATAGCTCAGACGCTGCGCTTGCATCAATCCCTGGCTTGTTGTCATCGCTGCTAGGCCCGCCTCGCCTCCGCCATAGGCAGCGATGATGGCGCCTGCCAGGAGTCCCGCAATGCTAATGACCCCTGCCTTCCTCGAATCCTCCAGCCCGCGAGCAAAGTGTCTCTGACTTAAATGAGCTAATTCGTGGGAGAGAATGGCTGAGAACTCATGGACGGATGTTGCGTTAAGAAACAGACCATGATTAATGCCGAGTATGCCACCTGGCGCGGCAAAGGCGTTGATCGTGGGATTGTCGATGATCACGACGTAGAGCCTGAAATCCTCTAAGTCACTGCTCGCAGCCAGCCGGTAGATGTGATGTTCCAAATAATCTTTGATCAGCGGATCGTCGAAACTGGGTGTTTGGGCGCGCACGGCGCGAAGGAACCGTTGCCCCAATGCGTGCTCTTGCGCGAGCGATGTCACGGCAGAACCGCCCGCTCCAAGTTCTGGCAGGTTGAGGT
>CAYZUV010000014.1:9314-22569 GCA_964481245.1 uncultured Pseudomonadales bacterium | reverse complement strand
ATCCAGAAAGCGAATTGGTCGAGGTGCTGCTTGCTGCCTGCCGTCGCGAAAATATTGAATCCAGGGAAGAAGCGCTCGAGCTCGGCGGATTCAAACCGGAAGTCATCGATATCGAAGCACATTGCGTGCAAAGGGCCATGCAGTTGGTTGATGCTGGAGACGACGGTCTTCCGGATAACAAAGATGAAATTGTTGCGATAGTGGATATTGGCGCGACCATGACGACATTGTCTGTGCTGACCGGAACGGACTTGCCCTACACCCGGGAACAAATGTTTGGTGGTCGGGTTCTGACTGAGGAGATCCAGAAGCGGTACAGCTTGAGCTTTGCCGAGGCAGGGCAGGCGAAAAAAATGGGCGGATTGCCTGACGATTATGAATCGGAAGTGTTAACGCCTTTCAAAGAGTCTCTTGTGCAACAGGTGATGCGATCACTGCAATTTTTTTATTCTTCTAGCCGTTTTAATGACGTCGATCGCATCGTTTTGGCTGGCGGCGTTGCATCCACGCCAGGCTTAACCGGGCTGATCTCTTCGAGAATCGGCACGCCTTGTCAGGTGGCCAATCCCTTCAAGTCAATGACGATTTCTGATCGCGTGAATAAAGACGCGCTAATGGCCGATGCGCCGGCGCTGATGATTGCTTGCGGGCTCGCCATGCGAGGGCTCAATCGATGAGGGCGGTCGATCTACAAATCAACCTGTTGCCTTGGCGTCAAAAGCGACGCGAATATCAGCAGCGGCAGTTTTTGAACATGTTGGCGTTGGTTGCTTTAGTCGGTGGTTTGCTGCTCGTTGTTTGGTGGCAGCTTCATAGCAGTCAAATAACACAACAAGAACAGCGCAATGCATTGCTCGAGCGCGAAATTGCCGTGTTCGAAGGGCGAATCAATGAAATCAGAGCGCTGACCAAAAAGCGTAAAGAATTGCTCGATCGAATGCGCGTGATACAGGAACTGCAGGGTAATCGGCCGGTGAGCGTGCGCTTATTTGATGAAATGGTGCGCCAGCTGAGCGACAACGTCTATTTTGAAAAAATGTCACTCCGCCAAGAACGAATCGATATCACCGGTGTTGCGGAAAGCAACAATCGAATTTCGACACAGCTGAGAAACTTCACAGCTTCAGAATGGTTCGATGGTGCCAACGTGTCGAAGATCGATGCCTATCCTGCGGCTGGGCCGGAAGCGGGACGATTTAATTTGACGGTTAATTTGACGCTCCCTGATGCGGAGGACGAATAGTGGCGCTCAAAGATACGATCGAAAAATTACAGCAAATTGATCTCAGCGAGATTGATCTCAACGACTTGGATTTCTCGGCGGCAGGCCAATGGCCGAAACCCGTTCAAGGGGCCGCCGGGGGTTTGGTGTTTGCGTTGGTCCTTGCACTGGGTTACTTCCTGCTCATTAGCGACATGCAAAATACCCTCAGCCAGCGCCAGTCGGAGGAGCAAAGTCTTAGATCTGATTTCGAAACGAAGTACATGCAGTCGGCGAATTTGGAATCTTATCGGCAGCAAGCCAAGGAAATGGAATTGAAGTTTGAGTCCATTTTGAGGCAGTTGCCCTCTGATACAGAAATCCCTGGGCTGATCGAAGACATATCTGGCGTTGGCGCCAAAAACGGGCTCACCTTTTCAAAAATCGATCTGCTGCCTGAGCGAGTGCTGGAATACTATGTTGAAAAGCCCATTCAAATTGAGGTTACGGGCAGTTATCACGATTTGGGCGCGTTCGTCAGCGATATCGCAACACTCTCACGTATCGTGACGCTCCATGACTTCGATATTTCGCCATCGGGTTCGCAGCGTGATGGTCGAGGTTTGTTGAAAATGGCGGTTCGCGCCAAGACATACCGGTACAAGGGAGATTAATCCGTGATGACCGATCGGATTCCATCGCGAGACGCGCGCAATTTCAGCACCCGGTGGGTGTCACTCGTCGCGCTGACCCTCGTGTTGGCAGGCTGCGGTGGTGGTGATCACTTAGCAGACGTCCGTGCCTTTATGGATAAAGTTACCACACAGCCTGTGCCTAAGATCAAACCGTTACCTGAATTCAAACCGTACGAGCCTTTTACCTACGGCGCCGCCAATTTGAGGAGCCCATTTCAACCGCCGATGATTTTGCCAGAGCAGTTGTTGGGTAACGTTCCCACCCTGGTGCAACCTCCTCAAGATCATGTTCGCACCTATCTGGAGCAGTTCAACATTGCGTCTTTGTCCATGGTCGGATCCATGGAGATAGGCGGCTTAGCTTACGGGTTAATACGTGATCAAGACGGCTTGATCCATCAAGTTGGCATTGGGGATTATCTTGGAACCCAGTGGGGGAAAATTGAGCGCATAGAAGAGCGTTATTTGGAACTGGTGGAAATTGTCAGTAATGGCGGTGGCGGCTGGCTGAGAAGGCCAAGAACGATAGAAATGGATCAAATCAGTGAGTGATGGCATCAACGAAGTGCGCCTGACGGAGCATTCGCTAAAAACAGAAGGTGGGCCCGACATGAAACTCAGACCAATTAAAAGCGCGGACTTGAGACTGCGGTGGCCTGTGGCTGCACTGGTGAGTAGTTGGCTCTGGTGCGCGTCTGCTGTTGCGGTGACTTTAAGTGATATTGAATTCGCGACCCAGTCGGGGGACCAATTTGAAATTGTGCTGGGCTTCGATAGCGCACCTCCAGAACCTGCAAGTTATGCGATTGAATCACCCGCTCGAATTTCCATCGATTTGCTGGGCGTCGAGAGTGCCCTCGACAAGAAGTATTTTCGCGTGGGCGAGGGTGGAGCGAAAACAGTGGCTGTGCTGGAAGGTGATGATCGCACACGGATCATTGTTTCATTACCTCAATTGGTGCCCCATGAGGTGAGGACGCTGGGACGCCAGATGATCGTCTCCGTAGGCCGTGATTTACCTGATGCTGATCGGCAGCCGCGTCAAGCAGCACCGAGCACGGATGATTTGATCGCCTTTAGGCGAGGTGATCAGGGTGAAGGCCGCGTCGTTCTGCAATTGCCTACGGAACAAACGGAAGTGGACGTGCGCCAGGAGTCCGGTGATTTGTGGGTCACGCTCATTGGCGTGCAGACGCCCACGCCTGAGCAAATCCAGTTGGATGTGACGGATTTTGGAACGACCATTAACCGGATTGAACGCGCTCGGGTCAGTGCCGGAACAGAAATTCGATTAGTGATGAACGCCGCATTTGACTACCTCGCTTATCAATCGGGTAACGAATTTGTGATTGACGTCTCGTCACTTGCCAACGCTGGTCGTCAGCAGGATCCGATGGGCGAGGTTGTCTACGAAGGCGAGAAGATTTCGCTGAACTTCCAGAAGATCGAAGTGCGCGCTGTGCTTCAGATCGTGGCTGATTTTGCCAATCTCAATTTGGTCGCAAGTGATGCGGTGAGCGGTGACATTACCTTACGGTTGAAAAACGTCCCCTGGGATCAGGCGCTGGATATTGTGTTGAAAACGAAAGGTCTCGATAAACGACTGCAAGGCAACGTGCTGTTGGTGGCGCCGGCCGAAGAGCTGGCCGCACAAGAACTAGCTGAACTCGAAAATAAGCAACAAATCTCTGATCTCGCGCCACTGCGCACGGAGTTGATTCGCGTCAAGTATGCCAATGCCAGTGAGATCGTTGGCATGATCCAAGGTGGAGGTGCTGGGGGCCAAGGGGGTGCCGGTGGTTTCGGAGGTAATCGCGGTGGTAGTGGCGGTGATGAGAGTGCCGCTGGAATCTTGTCCGATCGAGGCTCCGTGATTGTTGATGATCGAACGAACTCAATTATTTTGACCGAAACACAAGACCGTATAAATCAGCTAAGGCGGCTCCTAGAGCAAATTGATATTCCTGTGCGTCAGGTCTTGATTGAGGCGAGGATCGTGAAAGCCAGTGATAGTTTTAAGCGAGAATCCGGCATTCGCTGGGGTAGTGCGGGGGATATCACCTTCGGTGACGAGAACCCGTCGCTGCTGTATGGCAACAATCTGGACACGATTGGGGCACTCAGAGGTGGCGGCGACCCCACGGATAATCTCATTGTTGATTTGGGGACCAGTTCGGGTCGAACCGGCGGCATTGCTTTCGGTGTTGTGGATAACGATTTTCTTCTAGACCTCGAACTCGAGCTTTATGAAAGCGAAGGTACCGGTGAGACGATCTCTCGACCTACGATTATCACGTCAGATAAAAGCACCGCATCGGTCAATTCCGGATCTCAGATTCCGTATCAATCGGACACCGGGGGTGGGGCAACTTCAACCTCGTTCATTAACGCGACAGTGGGATTGACGGTCACGCCGCAGATCACACCGGACGATCGAATTATTCTGGAGTTGAACGTGACCAATAATTCGAGAGGCGATCCCACTGCCGATGGTCCGCCCGCAATCGATACCGAGAGCATTCAGACCGAGGTGATCGTCAACGATGGAGAAACGGTGGTGCTCGGGGGGCTTTACCAGACCAGAACCGATTTGATTCAGCAAAAAACACCGGTGCTGGGTGATTTGCCGGTTCTTGGCCGGTTGTTTAGGAATTCGGCGAGAACGAATGACAAGGATGAACTGCTTATCTTTATTACCCCTCGGATCATTCGTGAAGGGGTGGGTGTCCGCTAGTTCAGGTTCACCATGCAACTCGTAGGCTATGAGCGACTTGCCCTCGTGGGTCCGATGGCCTCTGGAAAAACCACACTGGGTCGATTACTCGCCAAACAATTAGGTCTTCGATTCGTTGACTCCGATCACGAGATCGAGCGACGAAGCGGGGTTTCTATCGCCACCATCTTCGACATCGAAGGTGAAGAAGCTTTCCGCGACCGAGAAGAACGAACCATCGAGGAATTGATGCAACAGGCGGGGGTCTTGGTGGCGACCGGTGGTGGATCGGTCTTACGCCTGCAAAACCGAAAACGTCTCAAGCGTGACAGCTTGGTTGTTTTTTTAAATCCAGATCTAGATGTGCAGGTCAGGCGAACGGCGTTAGATCGAAAGCGGCCTTTGTTGCAGGGTCAAGATCGCCGTTCCGTGCTGACCGAGATGCGCGCCTCGCGTTACCCCTTGTATCGAGAGGTCGCTCACTTGGAGATTGCTGTCGATAATCGCCCTGGTAAGAAAATGACAGACGTCATTGTAAATTTGATGGATAAACAAGGCTGGATCGCTCGTGGCACGTGAAGCGACCTGGGTAGAGTTACCCGATATACGGTATCCCATTTTATTTGAGGCGAATTGGTTGGCGGGTACGTCAGCCTCGTGCCGCGATGTCTTTGCCGAGCATGTAGGCAAGACTGCCCTAGTGGTGAGTAATCGGACTGTGGCTGATCTCTACGGTGATCGATTAATGAGTGAGCTAGAAGGCGTCAAGGTGGATCTTCATTTGATACCCGAGGGAGAAGCGAACAAGACGCTTGCCGAACTCGAAAAGATCATTGGGACACTCATCAAACAGCAGCATACCCGGGACACTACGTTGATTGCGCTAGGTGGCGGTGTAGTGGGTGACATGACTGGGTTCGCTGCTGCGATCTATCAGCGGGGCGTGCCGTTTCTTCAAGTGCCGACGACCTTGCTTGCGCAAGTAGATTCTTCGGTGGGTGGCAAGACGGCCGTGAACCATGCGCTAGGTAAGAATATGATCGGCGCGTTTCATCAGCCTCGAGCGGTTCTCATGGACGTAGCCGTACTGAAATCCTTACCGCCTCGCGAATTTGCAGCTGGAATGGCCGAAATCGTCAAGCATGCGCTTCTGGCTGATGCGTCTTATCTGTCTTGGCTGATCAAAAAGCAGGACCTGATTCTTCAGATGGACGATGTCGTTCTGAGCGAGATGGTTCGGAAAAGTTGCGAAATAAAATCGGCTATCGTGGCAGAAGACGAAAAAGAACAGGGTCGGCGCGCGTTGCTTAATCTTGGGCACACCTTTGGCCACGCGATTGAGACGCTATCGGGTTACGGTCAGCGCTTACATGGCGAAGCGGTCGCGATCGGCACGGTGATGGCGGCTGATCTTTCAGCTCGGCATGGCTGGATCAGTGAAGCGGACGTCGAACGGATCGTCCAACTGTTGCACACATTCAATCTACCGACTGAACTTTCAGAACCATTAGACATGGCGGCGTTCCAGGCAGCCATGGGGCGTGACAAAAAAGCGAGGGCTTCTGGTTTGAGGCTGGTGCTTCTTAGGGCCTTGGGTCGAGCTGAAGTCGTCAGCGACTTCGACGAGCGGTTACTCTCTGATACGCTCGCTCGCTTCCTCAAAGGTTAGGGTAATTCAGTCTCCCCCATAAGATCCCGATCGATTTCTCGAGCGGCTTCTCGCCCTTCATTGATAGCTCGCACCACCAAATCTTGACCGCGTCGGCAATCGGATGCGGCGTAGACTCGCGCAACCGACGTCTTGTAATCACTCTTGTTCGCTTTAAAGTTACCGCGGTCATCGATGTCCATACCCAAGCCCTCATTGATGTAGTGCTCAGGTTGCAGGAAACCCATGGATAATAAGACAAGATCGGCTTCCCACGTGCGTTCGCTGCCAGGAACTTCTTGAAGCTTGTCATCCACGTCGACGGTGACGACGCCCTTGAGCGTTCCACTCTCATCTCGAATGAAATGCTTGCTCATGATCGAGTACTGTCTCGGGTCATCGCCAAATCGAGCCGCCGCCTCGGAGTGACCATAGTCCACGCGATAGATGCGGGGCCACAAAGGCCATGGGTTATTCTCGGCTCTTGTTTCAGGCGGCTGAGGCAGTAACTCGAAATTTACGAGGCTCTCGCAACCATGTCGTAGGGAGGTACCGATACAATCGGTGCCCGTATCTCCACCTCCAATCACGATGACTTTCTTGCCTTTAGCGCTGATGTAAGCGCCGTCTTCAAGGTTTGAATCGAGCAAGCTTTTTGTATTAGCAGTGAGAAACTCCATGGCGAGATGGACGCCATCGCCCTCACGACCGGGAATGGGCAGGTCTCTGGCAAGGGTCGCGCCAGTGGCCAAGAGCACCGAGTCAAATTCTTCTAACAGGGATTGAACGCTCCTGTCGACACCGATGTCGGCGTTGACCACGAACTCAATGCCTTCCTCTCGCATTAATTGCACGCGGCGTTCAACGCTGTCTTTATCGAGTTTCATGTTTGGAATGCCGTACATCAGCAGACCGCCGATCCGATCAGCTCTCTCGAAGACGACCACGTGATGCCCGGCTTTGTTTAATTGGGCCGCAGCAGCGAGCCCGCAGGGGCCAGAGCCCACCACGGCTATTTTTCTACCGGTGCGTTTTTCGGGGGGACAAGGGACGACCCATCCTTCTTCAAACCCGCGATCGATGATCGACGCCTCAATATTCTTAATGGTGACCGCTGGGTTGGTAATACCCAACACACAAGCGCCTTCACAAGGCGCAGGACACACGCGGCCCGTGAATTCAGGGAAGTTGTTGGTCTTGTGCAGGCGATCCAACGCATCCTTCCATTGCCCGCGATACACGAGATCATTCCACTCTGGAATTAGGTTAGAAATGGGGCAACCGTGATTGCTCTGGCAAAAAGGGACGCCACAATCCATACATCGAGCGCCTTGGGTTTCAAGGTGCTCGGTGCTAGGAACCGTGTAAATCTCTTTGAAGTCGAGCAGTCGATCCGCTTCCGTGCGATAGGGAATGGTCGCCCTGTCAAATTCTTTAAATCCTGTTGCTTTTCCCATGATGACTTCCCTAAGCGGAGAGGGCTACTCTCTCTACAAGGCCTTCGTTCAGAACGCGCTTGTAGTCTTGCGGCATAACTTTTACGAACTGCTGGCTGGCATTGGCCCAGTCGCTCAGTAGGCGACTGGCGACGGCGGATCCCGTATGCTCGAGATGTCGTTCGATCAGCAACTTAAGCTCTGATAAGTCTTGATCCTCTAGTGGGTCAAGATCCAAGGTCTCAAGATTACAGCGCGTGCTGAAAGAATCGTCTTTATCGAGCACATACGCAATCCCGCCACTCATACCGGCGCCAAAATTCCTGCCGGTCTCACCTAAAATGACGACGCGACCACCCGTCATGTATTCACAACCGTGATCGCCCACGCCCTCGACCACCGCTGTCGCGCCGGAGTTTCGAACGCAGAATCGTTCGGCGGCGATACCATTGAAGTAGGCTTCACCGGACGTTGCCCCGTACAGTGCCACATTGCCCAGCAGAACGTTCTCTTCAGCATTGAACTGGCTTACTCTGGGTGGGTAAATCGCGATGCGCCCGCCTGAGAGGCCTTTGCCCACATAGTCGTTGGCGTCACCCTCGACCTCTAGCGTGATCCCCTTGGCGAGCCATGCCCCAAGGCTTTGTCCCGCTGAGCCATTCAACTTGATATGAATGGTATCGTCGGCCAAACCGTGGCCCTCGGTTCGTTTGGTGACTTCATGTGACAGCATGGTGCCGACGACACGATTGATATTGACGATGGGACGTTCGATGGCAACCCGTTCGCCTCGCGCCAGCGCGGGTTCTGCCGCGGTTATGAGGTCGTTATCAAGGGCCTTATCTAAGCCGTGGTCTTGTGATTGTACGCAGTAAACTTGCGTGCCCTCGTAGATGATAGGTGCTTTGATAAGAATACTGCTGAGGTCTATCCCCTTGGCTTTCCAGTGATCAACGGCGGGCCGTGTGTCCAGAAACTCGGTCCGGCCGATCATATCTGTAAAGGTTCTGAATCCGAGTTCGGCCATAATCTCACGCACTTCTTCGGCTAACATGAAGAAATAGTTGACGACGCTCTCGGGCTTGCCTTCAAACTTTTTTCGGAGCTCAGGGTCTTGAGTAGCAATTCCAACCGGGCAGGTATTGAGATGGCACTTGCGCATCATGATGCAGCCCAAGGTGACGAGCGGAGCCGTTGCAAAGCCGAACTCCTCCGCACCTAGAAGCGTCGCGATAACCACGTCTCGCCCCGTCTTAATCTGACCATCGGTTTGCAAAACAACTCGTGATCGTAAATTGTTCATGACCAGCGTTTGATGCGTTTCGGCAAGTCCGAGTTCCCACGGCAGGCCCGCGTGTTTGATTGATGTCAAGGGTGACGCGCCAGTGCCGCCATCGTGTCCGGCGATCACCAGATGATCCGCCTTGGCTTTTGTTACGCCGGCAGCGATGGTACCGACTCCAACCTCAGAGCCCAGTTTGACGCTGATACGAGCACTCGAATTGGCGTTTTTAAGGTCATGAATGAGCTGCGCCATATCCTCGATCGAGTAAATGTCGTGATGCGGGGGTGGGCTAATCAGACCAACACCGGGTGTCGAATGTCGAAGTTGCGCGATGTACTGATCCACCTTGCCACCCGGGAGTTCACCCCCTTCACCCGGTTTTGCGCCTTGAACAATTTTGATTTGGATTTCGTCGGCATTGGCAAGATACCAAGTGGTTACCCCGAAGCGTCCAGAGGCGACCTGCTTGATGGCAGATCGTTTGGAGTCGCCATTGGCCAACGGCTTGAAACGAATCGGGTCTTCGCCTCCTTCACCGGTATTCGATTTTCCGCCAATCCGATTCATGGCGATGGCCAATGTTTCGTGACTCTCGGTTGAGATTGAGCCCAGGCTCATGGCGCCGGTGCAAAACCGTTTCACGATATCGGTTGCCGATTCGACTTCCTCGATTGGCACCGCGGCCTGCAAACCGGTCTTAAAGTCCATGAGGCCTCGAAGGGTTGCCTTGCGTGCTGCAACGTCGTTGGCCTGTGCCGCAAAGGCTCGATAGGCATCTTGACTGTTCGTGCGAGCGGCGACTTGAAGATTTGAGATGCTGATGGGGTCCCACATGTGGGTGTCGCCGCCGCTGCGCCAATGGAAATCGCCGGGATTAGGTAGCTGCGCCACGCTATCTTGTGTTCGAACTGGATAGCCCAGCTCATGTCGTGCACGTTGCTCTTCAAAGAGCGTCGTAAAATCAACCCCTTTGACTCGACTGGTGGTGCCCTTGAAGCAGCGATCAATGATGTCACTGTCGAGCCCCACGGCTTCAAAGATTTGCGCGCCCTTATAGGATTGGAGCGTTGAAATGCCCATTTTGCCCATGACTTTCATCATGCCCTTGGCCACGGCCTTGCGGTAGGCATAGACGATGCTGGCACGATCCGGGAAGTCGGTCGCAGGAATCAGGCCTTCGACTTGTGATTGCCACAGCGCATCTAGCGCTAAATAGGGGTTGATCGCGTCGGCGCCATAACCGGTTAACAGGCAGAAATGATGGACCTCGCGTGCTTCGGCGGACTCTAAGACCAAGCCAATTTGCGTTCTGGCGTGTAGCGCCACAAGGTGATGGTGAACTGCGCCACAGGCTACGAGCGTAGACAGGGGCGCCCGCTCCGGACTCACTGCGCGATCACTCAAGATAATCAGACCGTGACCTGCGTCGATGGCGTCGATGGCCTCCTGACAAATACGATCCAATGCGCTCGCCATGCCGGCGGCCCCCTCGGCTAGGGGGAAGGTGATGTCGATGACCTGACTGGTGAATCCAGCGAGGCTTGAGGATTGGATCGCGGCAAGTTCCCCATTCGATAAAATCGGGTGGTCGAGACGAAGTCGACGAGCCTGAGCCTCCGTGGTGTCAAGCAGATTGCCTTCCGGTCCAATGAAACAACTCAGTGACATCACCACTTCCTCGCGGATCGAGTCGATCGCGGGATTGGTCACTTGGGCAAAAAGCTGCTTGAAGTAGTCATAAATCATGCGTGATTTATCAGACAAACAGGCCAGTGCGGAGTCGTTACCCATAGATCCGAGGGGGTCTCGGAGCTCGGTGAGCATTGGCCGGAGCATGAACTGCATGGTCTCAGTGGTGTATCCAAAGGCGCGCATGCGCTGGGTGAGCGCTGCATCACTGATGGGATGCGGTCCTTTGTCATCGCCCAGATCCTCGAGCGTCACCACTTGTCGGTCGAGCCACTCTTGATAAGGACGGCGGTGCGCAAATTCGGCCTTCACCTCGTGATCTGGAATGAGTCGACCCTGACCGAAATCAAGAAGAAACATTCGGCCAGGCTGCAGTCGACCCTTCTCTTTGACGTTTTCAGGTGCAACAGGTAGCACACCGACTTCTGATGCCATGATGACGCGGTCATCATGGGTGACGTAATAACGGGATGGCCTGAGCCCGTTTCGATCTAAGACGGCACCAATGGCCTTGCCATCGGTAAAAACGATTGAGGCAGGACCATCCCAGGGTTCCATGAGCGCCGAGTGATACTCGTAGAACGCTCGCTTGGCGGGATCCATGGTTTGATGGGCTTGCCAGGCTTCTGGAATCATCATCATGACAGCTTCTTGAAGGCTGCGACCTGATAGAAGCAGGAACTCAAGTGCGTTATCAAACGTGCCTGAGTCTGAGAAATCCGGTTCGACGAGAGGAAATAACTTTTTCATGTCGTCGCCAAACAGGGGTGATGCCACCACGCCTTGTCTCGCCGTGAGCCAGTTTTGATTGCCTCGGAGCGTATTGATTTCGCCATTGTGGCTCATGTAGCGATTCGGTTGCGCCCGATCCCAAGAGGGAAAAGTGTTCGTGCTGAAGCGCGAATGAACCATTGCCAGATGCGATTCATAACTTGAATCAGTCAGATCCTTATAGAAAGGGAACAATTGGCTGGGTGTCAGCATGCCTTTGTAGACAATAACGCGTGGCGAGAGACTGCACACGTAAACTTGGCTTGGGCCTGTTGCGTCCGAACGAAGCGCGTTGGTGAATCGTTTTCTTGCAACAAGAAGCTTGCGTGAGAATGCCGCCTCGTCCATGTCGGATGTGGCTGCGACCAGCAGTTGGACGATTGCGGGCATAGCATCTCGCGCTGCCGGGCCGACATCAGCACCCGTGGGATCGATCGGCGCCTCTCGCCACAGCATGTGATCGAGTTGCTCTTCAGCAAGGATCTGCTCGATCACGGATTGGGCGTCGGCCCGCTCGCTTGGATCGGTTGGCAGGAAGCAATTGCCCACTGCATATTGGCCGACCGCGGGCAAATTGAGGCCTGCGGACTCCGCAATGGCCCTGAAAAACTGATCTGGGATCGCGGTCAAAACACCGGCGCCATCTCCCGTGTTTTCCTCAAAGCCACAGCCGCCCCTGTGATCCATACGGCTATTGAGAAAGTAGGCGTCCTGCATGATTTGGTGGCTGGGTTTGCCCTTGATGTGAGCAACAAATCCAACACCGCAAGCATCTTTCTCGAACGTGGGGTCGTAAAGCCCTTGCTTTAAAGGCAAACCTACACGCTGATCCATCCGTTTTGTCATGCTTCAATCTTCCGAGTTTGAGATCCCTAAGGGGTCTTTAATACCAGGCACCCCAAATTGCAGAGGCCCAAGCCGTCGGCAGCCTCTGCCACGGCGATTCAATCTGTCCTAATGTCCCTCGGGCGGACCTCGCTCCAAGGTCCTGTGAAACGTTGCTCTGAATGGTCGTGATGGTGGCCACGCGCAGCACTCAAGAAAACGCAGTCCATGGGACGCCCTCTCGGGCCTTGGATTCTCAGTTGCAGAATCGCGAACCCACAGCGTCAGAGAGTCTCAAGCAGCCGAGACTAGGGTCTAGGCCGGTGAACGAAGCCTCTGGTGTTGGAACCAGTCTGATTTCTGATCATGACGCCGACGCTCTCGAGTTGAAGCGGGGCTCCGACTCGGGGGAGCCAACGATAGCATTGGGTTACCTAAAGTCAAGGGAGGCCTAATCTAAGCATTTGATTTTGATGATTAACTTACTGATATTTATGGTAATAGTTGCTAGATCAAAAGAATGGAAATTCAGTGGAGTGCGTCGAATGGGAGGTATAGTCGTCAACTGAGCGAATGGCCTTGCTGATTGAGGCGTCAACGGCTTGATCTGTGATCCAGACCTTCACCGAAGAACCGTCCGCTTTGAAGCCTTTGGCGGAATGAAAGGTATTTTTCGAAGCGTCTAAGTTGAGATGGTGATGAAAGAAGGTGTGTCAAGATGCATATTCACAAACACTCCTTGAGGCTCATCCTCTCGTTGATATCTCTTAAGCGAGAGTGAAAAAGAGCCATACGGGCAGAGCCGTCTTTTCTGCCATGGTTTCACGACAATGATATACTCGCCTCCTCATTCAAAGACGCACAATGTGCCCGACTCCAGGAAAAAGTTATGAAATCAGCAGTGAAAGTGGCTGTTACCGGTGCAGCTGGCCAAATTAGTTATTCACTTCTATTTAGAATCGCATCCGGTCAAATGTTGGGCCCGGATCAAC
>CAYZUV010000014.1:0-9214 GCA_964481245.1 uncultured Pseudomonadales bacterium | reverse complement strand
AGTTATTCACTTCTATTTAGAATCGCATCCGGTCAAATGTTGGGCCCGGATCAACCCGTGCAACTTCAGCTCTTAGAGATCTCCCCCGCAATGAAGGCCCTTGAGGGCGTGATGATGGAGCTGGATGACTGCGCCTTCCCTTTGCTTGAATCCATGCAAGCGTCAGACGATCCGAATCAAGCGTTTTCAGGCATTGAATATGCATTGCTTGTGGGTTCAAGGCCCAGAGGCCCTGGCATGGAGCGCAAAGATCTTCTTGAAGCGAATGCGCAAATTTTTTCGGTGCAAGGGAAAGCGCTCAACGAACATGCGGGCGACAATTTGCGAGTATTGGTGGTGGGTAATCCGGCGAATACGAATTGTTTGATTGCCCAGCGCAATGCGCCAGATATCGATCCTCGCCGATTCACGGCGATGACCCGCCTTGATCATAATCGTGCGTTATCACAACTGGCTGCGAAAACTGGTGCCAAAGCGAGGGACGTTAAAGATTTAGCGATTTGGGGCAACCATTCGGCAACCCAATATCCTGACTTATTCCATGCGACCGTTAACGGTCAAGCAGCTTCGGGCCTGGTCGATCAAGATTGGATTGAAACGGATTTCATTCCCACGGTGCAGCAACGAGGGGCAGCGATTATCGAGGCTCGAGGGCTTTCGAGCGCGGCGAGTGCCGCGAACGCAGCCATCGACCATATGCGTGACTGGGCGCTCGGGGCTGCGGGTGTGGTCTCTATGGGCGTTTATTCAGATGGAAGCTATGGGATCGATCAAGGGTTGATCTACAGTTTTCCTTGCCGCTGCGAGGGAGGCGACTGGCAGATTGTCCAGGGTTTAGAGATTAACGAATTTTCTCGTTCGAAGATGACGGCCACGGAAACAGAGCTGCAAGAGGAGCGTGACGCGGTATCCCACCTGCTGCCAGCTTAAGACCAACCTGTTTCAGCGCTGGTATTCCGCAATTGAATCCAGCGCTGCCCAGTAGCCCGGGAAGGTCTTCGCAGTCACCGCTGGGTTCTCAATGATCACGCCAGCGTCCGACATGGCGAGCAGTGAAAAGCACATCGCCATTCGGTGATCCCCGTAAGTTGCGATTTGAGCCCTTCGAGGCGCTGACTGGGGCGTAATAGTCATGCTGTCCTCTGTGGTGTCTACCAGAGCGCCGACCTTTCGAAGCTCGGTCGCCATTGCGGTCATTCGGTCCGTTTCTTTGATGCGCCAGTTGTAGATGTTACGAATGCAAGTCCTGCCTTCGGCAAAAAGTGCGAGCGTCGCGAGTGTCATCGCCGCATCGGGAATGTGATTCAAGTCTAGATCGACGCCTCTGAGCGCCTCGCCTGACTTTACACGGATGTAATCAGGGCCCCGCTCGACTTCCGCACCCATGGCCTCGATGACGTCAGAGAAAGCGACATCCCCTTGAAGACTCGATGTCCCTACGCCGCGCACTGTCACTTCGCCACGAATGGCGGCCGCAGCCATGAAGTAGCTGGCACTGCTGGCGTCTCCTTCGACGAGCATCTCCCCGGGAGAGACCGGTGTTTGCCGTCCTTCGATAAAGAATGTTCGATAGTTCTCATGCCCGACTCTGAGGCCGTAACGTGCCAAAACCGCCAGCGTCATATCGATGTAAGGCAGGGAGACCAACTCGCCGCGAATGTGGATGACGGTATCTCTGTCTGCGTGGGGTAGCGCCATCAGTAAGGCCGTTAAATATTGACTGGATAAGCTGCCATCCAGTTGGGTGGTGTTACGGTCGAAAGTGCCTCCCTTGAGCGCGAGTGGTGGGTAACCATCTCGAACAGGGTAGGTGATATCGACACCGAGCTGCCTAAGAGCATCCACGAGCGGGCCAATGGGACGTTCCCGCATAGCTTCATCACCATCGATGAGAAACTCCCCTTCTGTGAGCGCGAGAGCGGCCGTCAACGGCCTGATGGCGGTCCCCGCGTTACCGAGAAAAAGCTGAATGGGTGCGGCTTGAGCCTGAAACTTCCCGCCCAGTCCATCAACGAGGCAGGTGTTTTGTTCTCGGTCAAGAACAACGTGAATCCCGAGTTGGGTGAGAGCATCCAACATGCGCTCGGTATCTTCACTCACAAGGAGGTTAGAGAGCTGGGTGGTGCCCTTGGCCATCGCCGCCATGAGTAGGTGTCGGTTACTCAAACTTTTTGAACCTGGCAACCAAATCTCACCTTTGACTGACTGGAAGCGCTGCATATCTAGAACTTTCATGTTCACGCGCTCAGTTCTCCGTGGGCGCTGCAGTTCAGTAAATTCAAAAACTCGCTCAAATCCTCGGCGACACGGGTTCGGGTGCTCATCGGCCCAGGAATTTCCATAACCACATGGCCTGTCTCATTTTCAACGCTGTAAATTGCCTCGGAAGATTCATCGCCTGTGGCAAAGAAAAAGGTGAATGCTTGTTTGAATCTTTTTTGTTGCAGGTAGTGGCCGAAAATATTCTCAATCAAATGCTCGAAGTCGGCTTCATTCCAGAGTTGAATCAAATCGACGGGCGCGTTTCTGAAAGTCAGGTGCATCGGGCCACACCATAGAGACTGATAAAAGTCCCTAATGCTGGGATGGATTGGTCGCTCTAGGGCCACCTCGATGCGTTCGAAATTAACCTTAGGTATTTGAGGCTGGGGCCGCCAGCGAATGCACGCCTGGTCTCGAGACACTTCGCACGCAGACGACGCCTCGGTGAATCGAGGTGAGACAATGAGGCCATCCGGGTAGTGCTCGGCGTAGCGTTCAGCGAGATTCAAAATGGCGTCGTAACTCATGTCGTAATGATACGTGAGTTACGACTAGGATTTTAGATCAATTCCCCGCTGACTTATTGACCCCCGCGTGGGTCACGCAAATGCGTCGTCTCTCGTCTCATGGGCTGGCCATGGTCTTTAGTCAGTCGTTTTAACAGATGACGTCTCTCCTCTAAGGGTAATCGGGCAATGGCCTTCACCAATGCCCCCTGTGAGGCCGCAGTAAATCGGTTGGTTAGCGCGATATGTTCAGACGTCGCTGTGTTCAGCTGATCTTGATCAATCCGTTCTTCTTCAAGGACTCTCCCTAGGGTCTGTCGACTCTCGATGACCTGTTCACGGAGGCCGGCAAGACCAGCCTCGCTCTCCCTTAATGCTTGCTGGAGCGAATGCACCATAGTGCTCGCGCCTTGCCGCGGCGGGTGCATGGCCTCAAAAAAGAGAGGTGGCGGCGCCCATCGAGGCCGGTGATTCGATGTGACCTTCCCAATGAGGAAGCCGATTAAGAGGGTGTTGAGTACTAAAGACGCGCCCAAGGCGAGATGAATTTTTGATTGCATCATGGCTGAGTGTCTCCCAAATATTGCGCCGCCCAGATCATGGCATCGTCATAGTCGGCGCTGCCTACGAATCCGTCATCTTGGATGAGGTCACTGGTTAATACCCCTAGACTCAAAATCAGTGTGTGCACGAAAGCCGGCCGCCAGGTCCCGCTGAAAGGTAACAACCATCGCTCCATAAGGGTGGCTGAGGGTGCTGAAATCAATTCGTGAATTCGCCTTCGCAATTCCGAGCTTCGATTCGGTATGACGTCCTCTGATAAGCGTTGGTCGAGACGGCAGGCCTCGTGCCAGACTTCCAGCGTGACTGGGTCGAACATCTTTGGATCGCCTAGATGCTGATGCTCCTCTGGCCATCGGGCGACCTCGCTGCCGTGGAGTCTCAGTAGTTGGATCAGTCTTTGTTGCTCGCTCATAGCAGTCTCTTCGTTAAATTTCTGCGCGCCCGAGCCAGGAGTGACTCGACCGCAGTAATCGATAAGTCATGGATGACGCCAATCTCTTGATTGGAGAATCCTTGGAAGTAGGACAGTAAGAGAACACTTCTCTGCCGTTCTGGTAATGCGTCTAGGGCTTCGGCGACTTGAGCTGTTTTCCTGTTCTGCTCGAACGCCGATTGAGGTGAGTTTGTTTTGCCTGCGTCATCCAACGTCGAATCGCTTAGCTCATCTTCCCAGTCATCGGGAAGGGGACTCAGCCGCTGATGTTTTCTGAATAGATCCATACACAGGTTGTGGGCAATTCTGTGTAACCAGGTGGAGAGCGTGGCTTTGGCTGGATCATAACGATCAGCACCCTGCCACAGTCGAAAGAATGTTTCCTGTGTGACGTCCTCCGTGATCTCCGTGGATCGGCAGAGTCTGAAAGTGTAGCGCTCGATCATCGGCAAAAATCGAAGCATGAGTTCATTGAAAGCGTCAGCATCGTGAGCGCTCACACGTTTGACGAGCGCCGCTTCCTCCTCGCGTTGGTCCATGGTGCCCCGGGCGCTCTCGTCAATGCTACGTGTTATTGCTGCGGTGGTTCGTGTCCACGTTCGTGACTCTCAGAACCTCGCATGTGGCGGCGCTCTCCTTTTGGTCCACGTCTGGCCAGTTGACGTAATTGGGCCATTTCTCTTTTTGAAAGCACACCGTCTCCATTGGTGTCCAGGCGAGCAAACATTCCCTGACGTATTTCCTCCTCGCTGAGCGCGCCATTTCGATCCTGATCGGAGTCTGAGAAAAATTGGTCTCTCTTCTCTTGCCGCTGCTTCATTCTCGCCTCGGCTTTGGCTTCCATCGAGGCTCTTGCTCTCTCGATTTCGCTTTGCGACACCTCGCCATCGCCATTTTCATCGGCGCGCTCTAGGCGCTGAGCCAGCATGTCGCGCGGCGATCTGAATTCTTCCAAGCTAATCATGCCATCACCGTCGCGATCCATTCTTTCGAAGGGGCGCTCCCTGGGTTCACTGGTCGCGTTAACCGAGAGAATCGCGAGGGTAAGCGGGGTGATGATTCTAATGATAGGTTTCATTGGGTTCTCCTTGAGGGTTCTCCCCGGGTAACGGGCGACAGGATGTCGAACAATAAGGCGATTGCACCTTTGTCTGCGATTAAAATTAACTAACGATGCTTTTTTTACGTGTAGTGCGGGCAGACCTGTCGCTGTCTCTCGCTAATTAAAAGGGTTTGATAATGACCAGTATCAGAATGGGAATTACAAGTATGAGCGCGCCTTCGTTGTAAATTCTAAAAAAGAGTGACGAGGGGATAGGCTCTCCAGCAATCAGCTTGGTGGTGTAGCGATAGGATTGAATGTGATAGGCCAGAAGTAGGCCGACAAATAGAAGCTTCACATCTAGCCAAAGACCCGCGAAACCGTAACCCAGCCAAAGCACAATGCCTGGGACCAAGGCGAGGATCATCATCAGGGTGGAAAAGCGAAACAGCTTACTCGCCATGATCACGAGGCGCCTGACATCTTCTCCAAGCCTCACGCCCTCTTGATGATGAACGAAGATTCTGGGGAGATAGAAAAGGCCTGCCATCCAAGCGACGACGAACAGCACATGGAACACTTTAATCCACAGCATTGGGTGCCTATACGATATCTAGTGCGCCACCATCGACGCGAATGTTTTGAGCATTGATAAACCCAGCCTGTGCCGATGCCAAAAAGATCACGACAGCGGCGACATCCTCTCGAGTTGCGAATCGTTCCATGGGGTTATCAAAGTAGGCTTCAGTGAGTTTTGGCTCTGCTTCCTCAAATGTTTCGCCCCAACCGCGTTTTCGGGCAGTTTCGGTGAAGCGAGCTTCAACTTCCGCCGTCCGAATGAGGCCAGGGGACACCAAATTAACCGTAATTCCCGTTCCTTTAAGTGTCTTCGCTAGACTAACGGTGAGGTTTGCGAGTGCGCCTTTCGCGGCGTAATAGTGCGGCATCCGAGCATTAGGTCGCGTGGAACCAATGGTCCCCAAGTTGATGATTCGGCCTTGAGAGGATGCTTTGATGAGAGGCAGTAGATGCTGAGAGAGCTGCGCAACCGACACCAAATTATGATCGTAGAGCGTATGCCAGTCGTCATAGGACAGACTGTCGAGATTTCCGCCCATGGCAATGCCATAATTGTTCACCAAGACGTCGAGTGTTGAATAGTCGTGTTTGAATTGCTCGATGACTGTTTCAATGCCTGCGGCTGTGCCCAAATCGCCGATCACTGCGCCAGCGAAGGGTGTGAGGTCGACGTCGGTCAGCTGATCGCTTGTGTGGGCGTGGACAATGACCTTAGCGCCCAGCTGCGCGAACTGCTGCGCGATCGTGAGGCCCGTTCCGCGGTAGCTACCGCTGACCAATACCGTTTTATCTTCGAGCAGAAAATCCATGAATCATCCAACAGCTTGTTCCATCGAGTGTAGCGAAATTTAGGCATGGACGCTTGGAACCTGATTCAGTTTTTGCTCATGGTGGTGATAGCGACTACGGTCCAAACGATAACGGGATTTGCGCTCGGACTAATTTTGGTCGCTCTCACGGCAGCGTTTGGTGTCATCTCCGTTGTCGATTGTGCGGCAATTGTCTCGCTGATTTCGTTGATGAATACGGGGTTTTTGCTGCGCCGCGCCTACCGAGAACTCGATGCTAGGTTGGTTTTAGCCATCATGATCGGTTTGCTACCCATGTTGGGGGCAGGATTTTTTTGGTTGGACCAAGTTGGGCGAGACCAAGTGGCACTCCTTAAGTTGATTATTGGTGCGATGGTGTTGCTCGCAGGTGTGACATTGATGCTCCGCCCCTCGGTCTATCCAATGTTGAGCCCTTTGCCGTTCTTTACTGGGGTCGGCTTCTTGGGGGGATTCTTTGGTGGCCTGTTCAGCGCAGCCGGCGCACCCATCGCCTATCTGATGTACAGACAGCCGCTGCCGGTTCCTGTGATCAGGGCCTGCCTGTTGGCGGTCTTCTTTTTAAGCACCTTTGCGCGGGCGATGCTCGGGGGATTCGCAGGCCACTACTCTGCCGATGTCTTGCTGAAAACAGTGCTCGCTGCGCCGGTGATGCTAGTGACCACCTTACTGATTGAGCCTCATTTGTCGTCGATTCCAGACCAAGCGGTGAGGCGTCTGGTTTTTCTGAGCCTAATGACATTGGGCGCTTACCTGATTCTCTCGTCTTGATGAGTTTTTGATTGGTTTCGTGAAGTGGCCCAAGAGGAAAGACTCGATTGGAAAAGTGAAAATCAGTCACGAAAAGTGGAAGTGCAAAAGCGGAGAGCCGAGACGGTCAAAACCGGATTCGGCTTGGCCTAACCACCAGATTGCCTTGGGGTGTGAAGCACGGGCAGTGCAACGCGTAATGCATGGGCGGTCTCTCACAATCTCGCTATAATCACTGAGCGATAATCAGTGGCGACTGGCGGGTGTAGCCTGCGCTAAAAGCGACGGATGATTTCCGGTGATCGTGACAGCCCCCCTAGCGATCGATTCAGGTGATGCCTGTAGAGTGCTTTTTGCGCGGAGTTTTTCCAGGAGTCTTGGTAGAGAGTCTTGGTAGAGAGTCTTGGTAGAGAAGTCTTTGTAGAGACGTCGTTGTATAGGAGTGGTAGTAGAAAGCCTTTGTGGCGAGGCGTCAGGATCGGGCTCTTTGAGAGCCTTTCCGAGGAATGGCTTCGACGGGGTTCGTGAGGGGGCGGCTCCCTAAAAAGCAGACATCAATTCTAGGACGTGGTTTAGAAAATCTTAAGGATTCAGAGCTTTGATCGAGCGGTTTCCCTACCAGGATGAAGACGTAGAAAGTGTGCTGGCTCGGCTGATCGCGGAGCAAAAATTTCTTGCCATACTCGCCCAATGGTCGCTGCCACGAGTGTCTCGATGGGTTCCGTCGATCGCAAAGTGGGTGGTCGGTAACAGGCTCAAACGCCTCGTTCGAGGCGTCAACTCCATCGATCGGTTTCAGGGGCTGGTACGTGAATTCGTCGAGCGATTGGTGTCCTCGTCAATGGTGTCTTTTGAGGTTCGTGGGATCGAGCACCTTGATAAAACCCAAGGTTATCTTTTTATCAGCAACCATCGAGACATTGCGGGCGACTCGATGTTGCTGAATTTGGCGCTTCATCGCCATGGCCTGAGGACGGTTCGCATCGCTGTTGGCGATAACCTCGTTGAGGAAGCTTACGCCACCGACTTGATGCGTCTGAATAAGAGTTTCTTTATCAATCGCACTGGCACCAATCCAAGAGAGGTATACAAGGACTTGGTCGCCGCATCCAAATACATTGGTGATTCCATCGATCAGGGTTATTCCGTTTGGATCGCTCAAAGTGAGGGCCGCGCAAAAGACGGGCGGGATTTGACGGATGTGTCAGTGCTGAAGATGTTGCATTTGAGTGATCGCAAAGCGTCCGTCGGGGAGCACTTTGGGCGGCTGAACGTGGTAGCCACCACCCTATCGTATGAATTTGATCCGTTAGATCGGGCCAAGGCTCGAGAGGTTCGATTGCGCCGAGAAACAGGGGGCTACAAGAAATCTTCCGGTGAGGATCTGAAGAATCTCGCGCTGGGTTTAACCGGCTTCAAGGGGCGTGTTGTGCTGACCCTAGGCCCGCCAATGACCACCATTCCAGAGAGTCTAGAGGCGCTGGCGACTCAATTGGATGAGGCTATCTCGCGAGGTCAATCTATATTCCCAATCAATGATTGGGCAATGCGGATGCTTGAATCCAGCGATCTTCATGCGGCGCTCGCTTCGGCGGACGAAGCCAAGGGTGCGGATCGAGTTTTAAATTGTCCACCGGAAGACCGAGAGGATGTGCTCAAAATGTACGCTGCGCCCCTGATGCTCAAAAAAGCGGAGGGATCATTCAGGTGACCCATCTCAGTTGATCGGTCAGCGCACTGGGTCCCGCACTGAGTTCCCCGAGTTGTTCTCTTAGCGCCAGGATGTGCTCGGACCAAAATTTTTCGGAGCCGATGAATGAAAAAGCCCTTTGAAATGCGGGTTCTCCCCATCGCTGGCTGACCCAAGCAGCGTGATGGATGAGTCTCAATGTTCGAAGCGGCTCGATTAATTGGATTTCGCTTGGATCGAAATCTCGTAACGCTTGATAGCCTCGCATAATCGCCTGCCATTGACTGATTTGCTCCTCAGCCGGTCCAGAAAGCAGCATCCACAAATCTTGAATGGCTGGTCCTGTCCGAGCGTCGTCGAAGTCAACAAAATGAGGTTGAGACTCTCGCCACAGCACATTACCCATATGGCAATCACCATGAACGCGAAGGGTTTGACGCGTCAAAGCGGATCTAAACTGTTCAAGTTGCCCGAGTATTTGATCGGTGACTGCTTGATACCCCTCCCGCGCAGTGTCCGGGATCAGGTTGCCGCTCAGAACGGAAGCGGCCGCTTGATGCC
>CAYZUV010000013.1:15333-22582 GCA_964481245.1 uncultured Pseudomonadales bacterium | reverse complement strand
AAAAGGTCCTGCTGCCCGAACAGTCGCCGCACCTTCAGATCAGCGAAGAAGACGGGTACGTTCTGGCCCACTTCAATGGCGAACGCATCCCTTTTCTTCCGAGAGACGTACTGACCCTCCCCATTGCCAACACCACAGTTGAAGAGTTCTCTCGCTATTTTCTTGATCGGGTAAAAGCCTTGCCTCAATTTCAAAGCTTTGGCGTCACACATCTGATCCTGAAGGTTGCCTCCAGCCCAGGACAATGGGGCATTGCGGAGTGGCAAGCCTCATGAAGCACATTGTGATCACGGGTGCGAGCAAAGGCATCGGTCGAGCCACCGCTGAACTATTTGTCCGAAACGGCGCGCGAGTCTTCAATCTCTCTCGCAGCCCCTCCAACCTCGAAGGCGTTACGGACATCGAGGTCGACCTCGGTCATCAAGGCGCACAAGCCGTGCTGGAAAGTCAGCTCGTACCGCTACTGGAGGGCCAGCTTGACGTCCTGATTCATAATGCCGCACGACTGGTGAATGACACGCTGCAAACCACCAGTGCGAGCGAGTTGAACAACATTTTGATGATCAATGTGGTTGGCCCTCAGATGCTCAATCACGTGTTGCTGCCTCTGATGCGTGAGGGAAGCGCGCTGCTATATATTGGATCCACCCTTGGCGAAAAAGCTGTGGCAAATTCGTTTACCTACGTGACCAGCAAACACGCCATGATCGGGATGATGCGTGCATCCTGTCAGGATTTGGCGGGCACAGGCATTCACACCGCCTGCGTTTGTCCCGGATTTACCGACACCGAAATGTTGCGTGCCCACGTGGGTGACGACCCCTCTGTTCTTCAAATGATTGGTGGCTTATCAACCTTTGGTCGCCTCATAGAACCCGAAGAAATCGCCGAGACGATTCGATTCTGCGCTGATCACCCGGTCATTAATGGCGCAGTGCTCCATGCCAATCTGGGACAAAAAGAGTCTTAAACCTTGCCGGAGAACCCCATGACTGACTCCATCCTTGTTCGCCGCGAACGCGTATTCCTTGTCCTTGCTGGGGTTTTTTTATGCGCCATGACCATGCTGAACATCCTAGGCATCACGCGTTTTGTTCAACTAGGCCCCTGGGCGCTGGCCGTCGGTGTTCTCCCCTATCCGCTCACTTTCTTATGTACCGATTTGATCAGTGAACTCTACGGAAAAAAACGCGCGAATTTCCTGGTAACTGTGGGCCTTGGTCTCAACTTTTTTATTATTGGCTTCATTTGGTTGGGCCAAGCGATGCCAGCGGCCACCTCGCCAGCACCATGGCAAACCTTAACGCTTGCCGAGCCAGTGCCTCTCCCAAACGGTGATGAGGCCATGAACCAGATCGAACTGTTCTCGCTGCTTTACGCCACAACCAGCGGCGCCGTGTTCGCCTCGATGATGGCGTACCTCGCCGCCCAGTATTGCGACGTGGCGTTGTTCCACTTCTGGAAGCGCCTCACGGACGGCAAACATCTTTGGCTAAGAAATAACGGCAGCACCATCGTAAGCCAGGGCGTGGATTCGGTCATGGTAGTAGCGGTGACCTTTGGCGCTCAGTTCCTTGCGGGTGCCATGACCTTAGGCCTACTGTTCTCGCTGATGATGAGCAATTACCTCTTCAAAGTCGTAGTCGCGCTCCTCGACACAATCCCGCTGTACATTCTAGTGAACTACCTGCGCCGCTATCTTGACTTGCCTGATGGCGAGATTGCCGATGGATTTACCCACTAGCGACATCATCAAATTATGGTTTGGGATCGACCGCTTTAATCCAGAACAGGTCGCGGCGAGGTACAACATTTGGTTTCGAGGCGGCAAGCGGCTGGACCAAGATATCGCGCACCGGTTTGGCGTGTTATTTTCATCTACACCCTCGCCGTTTGAGAATTTATCTCGTACTGCGCTCACCATTGACGAGGCCCTTGCCCTCACGATTGCATTGGATCAGTTTCCGCGGCATATCTTCAGAAGCACACCTGGCGCCTTCGCGTTTTCATCGAAAGCGATTGAGTTAACCAGAAGCGTCATGACTCGAGATGACTGGGCCTGGCTATCCCCAATCGAGCGGGTATTCACCTTGATGCCACTTCATCACAGCGAATCGACAACCGACCAAACCGAAGGCCTTGAGGCGCTATGGAGGCTCAGAGAACATGCTGAGCCCCCTTGGCATGCCCTGCTTGATGGCTTCTTGCGCTCATTCCGAGACCACGCTTTAATCGTTGCGCAATTTGGTCGTTTCCCTCATCGAAACCAGATCCTGGGTCGACCTTCGACGCAGGCAGAGCGCTTCTTTTTGGCTCGCAAACCGCAATCATTCGGACAAGCTCATGCAAATAGAGGATCATCTCGGACTTCACCACTCTTGTGACCGCGACGACTCGGTGCAGCGCTTTGATCAGGTCATTGACCGATATCTTCGCTACGCCACCGATACCATGGACAGCCTTCACCCCATTTTGGAGGACGACCCGACCTTTGCCACAGGTCATATCTTTAAGTCATATCAACTTAAGATGGCCAGTGATCCAAGATTCAAAGGGCCATTGCAACAGACCGCAGCGGCACTCCGCGAACTTGAACTTAATGATCGAGAATCTCTGCATCGAGCCGCAATCGATGCTTGGTTACTCGACGACCTCGTCCTCGTTAGCCAACGATTAGCAGAATTGTTGGCTCGCTTTCCTACTGACTTATTAGCACTTAAAGCGGCCAACCATCTTCACTTCTATCGAGGTGACGCTGGGGCAATGCGCGACGCGACCGACGCTAGCCTTACCGCGTGGCCCGAAGATCACCGCTGGCGAAGCTTTGTCGAAGGGATGCTCAGTTTCGGATTCGAAGAAACGGGACACTTTGAGCACGCCGAGGCCCTGGGTCGTGCAGCCGTCGCTGCCGACCCAATGGATATGTGGGCCGCACACTCGGTTGCTCATGTGCTCCACATGCAGTCCCGATGGCAAGAGGGCCTGCAATGGATGGACGAATGCCTGCCGCACTGGCAATCCACGAACAACTTCACGAACCATCTGCACTGGCACAAAGCGCTTATGTTGGTCGACAGTGGTGAGCCTAACGCCGCGCTTCAGCTCTACGATGACTATTTGATCCAACCGCTAAAGGATGACTTTTATCTGGATGTCTGTAACGCCGCGAGCCTGCTGCACCGGTTAGAAATGCGAGGCCTCGACGTGAACGACCGATGGCACACGCTTTCCGACTATCAGCACCGAATCACGGACCAGGAACTCGTATTTGTTACGCTGCATTATGTGATGATCGCTGCCAGAATTGGCGATCAAACAGCACTCGAGCAAGGCATGGCCAGTATCGAGGCTTGGAGCGACAGCCCATTAGAGCAAGGCCTCACCTGTCAGGCCGTGGGAAAGGATCTCGCCGAAGCCCTGGCGCTTCGCGCAAAAGGTCAGACGACCGAAGCGAAGTCCCTGCTCGAGGGTACATTTGATACGCTCCACACGATTGGCGGTAGCCATGCCCAGCGCGCACTCTTCCACGAGCTCGCCCGAGGCGCCTAATTAACCCGAGGAACTCTGATGAATTTCGAACAAATCCTTTACGAAAAAGACGGCCCCATCCTAACCATCACGTTGAACCGACCCGACAAGCTGAACGCCTTCACCGGTCAAATGATGCAAGAGTTGATTGATGCAATGGATGCGGCAGACGCCGATGATGAGGTGCGTGCCATTATCTTCACAGGCGCAGGGCGAGGGTTTTGCGCGGGTGCGGACTTATCCTCTGGAAAAGATACGTTCAACAATGATGCGCCTGGGAAACCAAGCGGTCTGCAGCGTGATGGCGGCGGATTACTGACGCTTCGATTATTCGAGTCCAAAAAACCCTTGATCTCAGCGTGTAATGGACCAGCAGTTGGCGTTGGCGCCACCATGCAGTGTGCAATGGACATTCGTCTTGCCTCCGAAAAAGCCCGTTATGGCTTCGTGTTCTCTCGACGCGCCATTGTTCCAGAAGCCTGCTCCAGTTGGTTTCTACCCAGAATTGTGGGCATTCAAACAGCGCTCGAGTGGACCTTCTCAGGACGCGTATTTGAAGCAGACGAAGCGCTTAACCGCGGCTTCGTTCGCAGCGTTCACGCAGAAGAAGACCTGTTACCCGCTGCCAAGGCACTTGCCCTCGAATTCTCGGAGATGACCTCGGCCGTTTCAGTGACCTTAATCCGGCATATGCTCTGGAAAATGTTGGGCGCAGACCACCCCATGGAAGCTCACAAAATTGACTCGCGAGGGGTCTATCACCGAGGACGATCCGCAGACGCCTTTGAAGGGGTGGAATCTTTTCTTCAAAAGCGTGCGCCAGTCTTCCCGGGCAAAGTCTCATCCGATCTACCAGAATTCTTTCCCTGGTGGGAAGAACCAACATTCGAATAACGGATTCAAAGCGGACTGCTCACACGAGCGCGTTGAACACCTTGTCCCAGAAAAAGGATGTCGCGCCTTTTTGTTCAGCTGCGTCCGCTCGCTCGGCGGCATGGCGAGCAATCGTGATGCCCGCGGATCGCATAGGATCAGGAATCCATTTTTTTGGCCGCGACACGTAAAAAGGTGCGTCAACCCAGTCCGAAGACACATCCAGTATGCGTTCGACCAAGCGCCGGGCGGCAAAGTTTGAAGCGGCGACCCCTTCTCCCATGTAGCCACCCAGATACCCTTGCTGGGTGTGTTGATCGAATGCCACTTCTAGATGTCGCCGGGGCGAGATACCTAGTACGCCGGCCCAACGGTGCGTGATCGCGTGGTTAGAAAGCTGAGGGAAAAGAGAGTACAGCGCGCCTTCGACTTCCTCGAAAATCGGGTCGGTGGACGCGTAATGCGCAGGGAGCGACGTGCCACGAACATGACGAGCCCGTGCGCCAAACGCGATTCGGCCATCCAAGGTGCGCTGACCATAGACCGTCACGCGACGCGCGTCACAGAAGGTGGGCCGATCAACCAGCCCAATCGATGCCCATAAGTCGGCGGGAAGAGGGGCGGTCGCCACCATCGCAGACACGACAGGTACCACCAACCGGGCGTGGCCAGGAAGTTCGCGCGTGTAGGCTTCAGTTGCTCGAATCAGGGTATCGCAGGCGACATGGCCTCGGTTCGTGCATAGCTTCAAACCTCTGATTGAAGTCACACGAACCCCTTCGTAAATAAGCACCCCACGAGCGCGTAAGACCCTCACCAGACCTGCCACCAATTTTGCCGGATGAATGACCGCGCAGTGCGGCGTCAATTGCGCACCCAAGGCGCCCTCGATCCTAGCCTGATCTAGCGCCTCTTTTTGTGCCAGCCACCGGAAATCGGTTTCATCAAATCCCCAGGTGAGCAACTGATCATGGTGTCGTTGAAGCCGCGCCAATTGCGCTGCGTTGGTCGCTGTGGTCAGGGTGCCGCCTTGATGGAAATCGCAGTCAATCGACTCATGGTCAAGCACTGACTTGATTTCACCGAGCGTTGATTGCATGGCCCTGGCCCAACGAAGTCCCTCGGGTCTGGTTTGGGGTCGCGCAAGCAAGGCATCGATCCCTTCTGCCCATCCCATACACCATCCACCATTTCGACCACTGGCGCCAAACCCCACATGCTCAGCTTCGAGCAAGGTGATTGATCGTTTGGGATCAGCGAGGGATAAATAGTAAGCTGTCCAAAGACCGGAGAATCCGCCCCCCACGATGACCACATCCGCTTGGGTCGGCAGGTCGGCAGTTGGGTTGATCTCCTCGCGATGGCGGAGCGCTTCGGCCCACAAACTCGGCCCGAAATCGGCGCCCGGCGCAGGTAGATCTGACGTGGCATCAACCATCAAGCGCTACGCTATCGATCAAAAACAGCCACAGGTAATGAGGTGTACCCCTTAACAAAGTTCGAATTCACGTACTCAGGCTCACCCACCAATTCGACTCGATCAAATTGCGCAAGAATTTCTTCCCACAATATCCTCAGTTGCATTTCGGCGAGTCGATTACCCATGCAGCGATGGATGCCGAAACCGAAACTGAGATGCTGCCGAGATCGGGCTCGGTCAATTAAGAACGCGTCAGGATTTTGAATCGCGCGTTCATCGCGATTGCCAGAGACGTACCACATCAAAATGCGTTCCCCCTCGGGAATCGATCGCCCAGCAATCTCAACAGGACGCGTAGTAGTGCGACGCATGTAGGCGAGCGGCGTTTGGTAGCGAATGATTTCCGGGACCATGTTCGGAATCAAACTGGGATTGGCTCTGAGTTTTGCAAACTCGTCAGGATTTTCATTTAAAAACCGAACGCCGCCCGAAATCGAATTACGCGTGGTGTCATTGCCGCCAACGATTAACAAGATTAGATTACCGAGGTACTCCATGGGGTCCATGTTTTTAGTAGATTCGCCATGTGCAAGCATCGAGATCAGATCGTTTGCCGGCGGGGCATTCACGCGCTGATTCCACAATTCTGTGAAGTAAGTCAGGCACTCGATGAGCTCTGCTCGCCGCGCGTCTTCATTCTCCACAAGGCCACTTTGCTCATCCGCGGTCGCCACATCACTCCAGCGAGTCAGTTTTCGACGATCCTCGAAAGGAAAATCAAAGAGCGTTGCCAACATTTGCGTCGTGAGCTCGATGGAAACCAGGTCAACCCAGTTAAAGGTTTCCCCTCGCGGTAACTCGGACAATATCTTCCGGCAACGCTGACGAATTAACGCTTCCATGCTGGCCAGGTTACGAGGTGCCACCACACCACTGACCTCCCGCCGCTGCTGGTCGTGCTTTGGTGGGTCCATCGCAATGAACATCGGCAGCGGAAAATCCTCTTCCTGATCTGTCGCCACAATCGAGCCGTCGGATGAAAAGTCGGCGTGATTGGTGTCCACCGCCATGATGTCTTCGAAACGCGTCACGTGCCAAACCCGGCCAAGATCTTCAACTTCTTGACTGATCACCGGCGACTCGTCCCTCAATCGCTTAAATACATCGACATGGTAGTCACCGTGAAAGAGGTCCGGGCGCATCAAATCTAATTCATCAACCGACGCCTTCTGAGCATCGGGTCTGGGCGCCAAGGGGGCGACTGGGTTGACTACTTCTGGCATAGCATCCTCTCTCATCTGGTTGATCAACTACTTGGGTGTGTCTACTTGGGTGTGTCGCTGCGTCTTCGATTAGCACCAACATTTTTAGCAGATATTCAGGGTCTGCCCACCATAATTACGCAAAAAGAGTTCTGCAAAAAGAGTT
>CAYZUV010000013.1:11926-15233 GCA_964481245.1 uncultured Pseudomonadales bacterium | reverse complement strand
GATATTCAGGGTCTGCCCACCATAATTACGCAAAAAGAGTTCTGCAAAAAGAGTTGCGCAAAAAAGACCACTTTCGACACGAGGGTGAATGGGGTTTGAACCCGCGCTTCGATCGGCACACGTCATGTGGCCCTGAAACGTCCTCTATCTTTGAGTCACGTGGGGAAGCCGTTGCCGTGGGCCGCCTGTCACGGGTTAATCGTCCGTACTGAAAGCAACAGGCGGTTACCACCCCACAGAGAGATCGCGATTGAACCGAGACCGCCAAACCCACAGTCAATCCCGAGGATTGACGGGACCGATTTGACCTCGTCAACCCACGCTCAGGAGCCTGTAGTCTTTTAATTTGGGCGTTGCATGGCGCCCGGAGTGCTCGCGCCGATCCATCACTCGCTCGGCCTTGATTCAATACGCAGAGTTAGCGCACGATGACGGATGAGCACAACGCGCCCCGTGCCACGCCAACGAGCGCCTGTCCGAACCGAACTATGAGGAACAGATCGACCATGAGCAGCTTTGAAACCATCACACTTCAGATTGAGCAAGGTCTTGCCACTCTGACCTTGAATCGACCCAACCAAGCCAATGCAATGAATCCATTGATGGCCAAAGAGTTGAGTGATGCCGCAACCCGCCTCGCAGAGGAAGGCGATCTTCGCTGCGTACTAATCAAATCGACCGGCAAACTCTTTTGCGCCGGCGGCGATATCGCAGAATTTGCAGAGGCTGGCCGAGAGGTAGGACGACTCATTCGCACCATGGCGGGTGATCTTCATATCGCCATCAGTCGCCTTACCCGACTGGATGCACCCGTGGTGTGTGCGGTTCAGGGTACCGCGGCAGGCGCAGGGTTAAGTCTCTGCGTCGCCGCCGATTTGGTGATCGCAGTTGATACCGCGAAATTTACGTCCGCCTATACCAAGGCTGGATTATCACCCGATGGCAGTTCGACTTACTTCCTGCCCAGGCGCATTGGAGACAGAAAGGCTAGAGAGCTCATGCTGACCAATCGAGTTCTGAGTGCAGAGGAGGCCGTCTCCTGGGGGTTAATCAATCAAACCGTGCCCGCTGAGTCGTTTGAATCTGCAGTGGCGCAGTGTGTTGACGCAGTGATGACCGGCCCAACACGAGCCTTTGGTTCGGTCAAACGACTTCTTAACGAGAGCTCCCACACCAGCCTTGAAACTCAGATGGAACTCGAGACTCGAGAGATCGCAAGCTGTGCAGTCGGAGAGGATGGCCAGGAAGGGATTCAAGCCTTTCTCGCTAAGCGAGCGCCAAACTTCACGGGTCGTTAAAACTAGCTGCAACGCGTTGCATCAAGCGCGCTCCGGCCCCCGATGATCAAACACAGGGAACGTCGCACCCATTCAGACCTTGAATTGCTAGCCCGGGCACGCTGAGGGCTCAGCCGCGTGCCTTAACATTTTCCATCGCGGGCCCAGACCGCTGATGTGACACCCTAGGGGCAACATGTTAGGGTCCCCTACTTATTCCAGCTGGTGAAATCTTTGTCTTCCAAGACCGACGCCTCAATTGAGGCCCAAGGAACCGAAGACGTCTATACGTCTGACTACGAAGTGGGGCAGGACAACATCGAGGCTTTCGGGCTCGACATCCATAACCCCGTGTTTATTTTGAGCGGCAGCGTTACGGTCATTTTCGTCGTGCTGACGCTGCTCTTCCCTCAAGTGGCCGCTGAAGGGTTTGGTTCGCTGAGAGTCTGGCTGACCACAACGCTCGATTGGTTTTTTATATACAGCATGAACTTTTTCCTGCTGTTCTGCGTTGTGCTCGCGGCATCGCCACTGGGTCGCATTCGTATCGGTGGCCCAAGGGCGGAAGCGAGATATAGCCTGCCTAGCTGGGTTGCCATGTTGTTCGCCGCAGGGATTGGTATTGGCATTATGTTTTATGGCGTCCTGGAACCCATGAATCATGCGTTGCGTCTGCCGCTTAATCTCACGGACCTTGGACTGGAGGAGACTCAAGCCCTCGCTATGGCCGCGACGCTGTATCACTGGGCCTTTCATCCATGGGCGGTTTACGCTGTGGTCGGGCTATCTCTGTCGTTCTTTTGTTATAACAAATCACTGCCATTGCTGATGCGCTCGGCGCTCTACCCGATCTTTGGCGAGCGCATCTGGGGGTGGCCCGGTCATATCGTGGACATCCTTGCCATATTCGCGACGCTCTTTGGTCTTGCAACCTCGCTCGGTTACGGAGCGGAACAAGCCTCCGGCGGACTTCGCTACCTATTTGGCGTGGCAGACTCTAGCCTGGTGCAAATGGCGCTCATCGCGGTAATTACCGCACTCGCGCTTTTCTCCGTGCTTCGAGGCCTTGACGGTGGGATCAAGTTACTAAGCGAAATCAATATGCTGACGGCGACTGCGCTCGGTTTTTTCGTGCTGATGACCACCCCTATTTGGAGTACGCTCGAACACATCGTAACCTCTGGTTGGGCTTATCTCTCGTATTTACCCGAACTCAGCACCTGGGCAGGTCGAACCGATTTCTACTACATGCATGATTGGACCACATTCTATTGGGCGTGGTGGATTGCGTTCTCACCATTTGTGGGATTATTCATCGCCAGGATCTCTACCGGCCGCACCATCAGAGAATTTGTCGTTGGCGCCCTCATCGCACCCTCGCTGATATTCCTCATCTGGATGACCATCTTTGGCCAAACCGCCATGGTCAACTACTTTACTCACGGCGCGACGGCAGTGGCTGACAGTGTTCGTAATTTTCAACCCGAGCTAACGCTGTTTATTTTTCTCGAACAACTACCACTTGCGGAGGTGACGTCCATCGTTGGTCTGGTGCTCGTCATCATCTTCTTTGTCACATCAATGGACTCTGGCTCGCTCGTCGTAGACACCATGGCTGCTGGAGGCAAAACCCGAACGCCAGTGACACAACGCGTTTTTTGGTGCTGTGCGCTCGCCATGATTGGCATCGCGCTTCTTCTGGGCGGTGGATTGAATTCGGTCCAGGCACTCGCGCTGGCCACCGCTTTCCCTTTCACTTTGATCATCATCCTCATGGCGATCAGCCTCGTCCTAGGTTTACTGAAAGAACGAAAGCTTCTCCAAGACCCGGGCACATCGTGATGAGTCGACTCAAACGCCTCTGACGTGACAAAGTTTGGTGAACCCTGATCGCTGGCACTGAAGACCGGAACGGCGACTAGGGACACGATGCATCAACCGCTCTCTCCCTCTCTGCCTTTTGGACTTTGGCTTCTTGGCTTCTTGGCTTCTTGGCTTCTTGGCTTCTTGGCTTCTTGGCTTCTTGGCTT
>CAYZUV010000013.1:0-11826 GCA_964481245.1 uncultured Pseudomonadales bacterium | reverse complement strand
CCAATGAATTTATTTTGATATCAAATTTATATGAATCAGATTTAACTCCAAAAGGCCGGTAATTACCTGTTTTTTATGGTCTTTATTCAATTTCTTTCGTATTTAATGAATTGATTTCTAAATATATGTACACTACGCCCACGCAACAACAGGACTGATCATGTTTCAAAAGAAGAAATTGCACCTTGCTGTACTCTCCGCCATCGCAGCTGCGACCGCACCCCAAGCCTCAGCTGAACTGGAAGAAATCGTCGTCACCGCCACCAAGCGCGCGGTGCCTCTCCAGGATGCACCCGTTACCATCCAAGCCATCGGTGCAAAGGAACTCGAAGATCAAAACATTCAAGAGTTCGCAGATTACGTGCAATACCTTCCCAACGTAAATGCCGGCGGACGAGGTCCAGGCCAGAATGAAATTTACATTCGAGGCGCCGCCGTCGATGCCATCAATATTACCGTCGCTGAATCTCAAGGGTCCGCGCCCAACGTCGCCTTGTACCTTGATGAGCAGCCGGTCACCGCGGGCGGCCGAAACCTTGATGTGTATATCAGCGATATGGAGCGAATTGAGGTGCTTCCGGGACCTCAGGGCACCCTTTACGGGGCAAGCTCAATGGCTGGTACCGTTCGTTTGATCACTGCAAAGCCCGTCCTCGACCAGTTCGATGCCTCTTTTAATGGCAGCTGGTCTAGTACCTCTGGAGGGGAGGACAGCAATTCAGCCGAAGTCATGCTGAACTTACCCATTATCGACGGCAAAATGGCCGTCCGAGTCGCGCTCTATAACGACCGTCAGGGCGGGTTTATCGACAATGTCCCTGGTGAATTTCAGGCGGACAACACCATTAACCCAACCTTTCCCGGGAACACCGTCACTTATGCTGAGGGCACCGTGTTTGCTAACGGGACCGTCGTGGGTGAAGGCGGTCTCACCGTTCCGGTTCATAAAACCATCGCCAACAACGCGGCATTGGTTGAGGACGATTTCAACGATGCGCACTATGCAGGCATGCGACTCGGCTTGAAGTACATGATCTCCGACAACTGGGGACTCTTGATTCAACACACCGCGCAGTCGCTGTCCACGGAAGGTGTTTTCGACTACGACCCCCTCTTGGATGACTTGCAAGTGTCTAGATTTACGGATGATTTCCTCGACGATGAATTCAACCAAACAGCGTGGACGCTGGAAGGCTCATTCGGCGACTTGGATGTCATCTACACTGGCGCCTTTCTCGACCGGGATGTCACCGCCAATATTGATTACACGGGCTACACCAACATTGGTGCGTTCATCTCGGGCTACCAGTGCGAATATCTCGTTGGCGGTTACTACAATGGGCTTGGCACCGGTTACAACACCGACTATGACCCAAGCACCTTCTACACGTTTGATCCCACGATCGGCGGCGATCCTGGCGTGATCGAGTGTGGTACGCCGGCCAACGCGGCGAGAATTGAGAACGAAAACCAGCGCTGGACCCACGAACTTCGCGTCGCAACAAACTTTGATGGTCGAATCAACATGCAGGGCGGCGTCTTCTTCGAGGACTTTGAAATCCTGCACATCGGGGACTTCAACTATCAAGCGCCGATTGATGCTGGTTTCTCACCCATCGACATCCGCACAAGCGGCACTTTCACAAACTCTGAAGCCAACGCACGTGGGCGCGTCACCGACTCAACGCAATTTAGGAATGACAACACTAGGACTGAGAAACAGACCGCCATCTTCGGTGAAATCTCGTTCGCCGTGACTGACGCACTGTCGATTGCCATCGGTGCTCGCTACTACGACTTGGATTACGGGTTTACTGGCTACGGCGCCTGGCGCTACGGTAATCGCCCACTCTTTGTCGATGATAACGACCCCAACAATGATATTAGGCCTGCCTTAACCGGCGGTCGTGATTACCAGACCAACTTTGCGGAGTTGCAGCCCCTCAATGTGACGGACACGATCATGCGTTTCACGGCGTCGTGGCAACCCGAAGACTCCGACACCCTGGTCTTTGCCACCTGGTCCGAAGGCTATCGCCCCCCTGGCTTTAACCGAGCAGCCGCCAAGGCGGGTGTCTACAACGCGAGCGCAAACAATGTTCGGGATGATGGTACGGCCTGTGGGACGAGCGCAGCCATCAACAGCAATCCGTCGACCGGATTCCCTGGATACTGCCTACCCTATGTATTCGAATCTGACTCCCTAGAGAATATGGAGCTTGGCGTTAAGGCGACACTTCTCGATGGCTCATTGCGACTCAATGGCGCAGTGTACAAAATTGACTGGCAAGACATCCAAGTTTCACAGTTCGATTCACAGAACATCTCCATTCTGACCATCGTTGATAACGGCGGTGACGCTGAAATCATGGGACTGGAAATGGATATGGCGTGGGCGGTCAATGACAACCTCACGGTGTTTGCAGCAGCGTCATTTAACGATACTGAGCTGGTATACGTAGACCCGGCATTTGACATCGTCGTGGCTGATGCGGGCAGCATGCTGCCACTGACACCCGAGACTCAGTTCAGCGTACGTGCCCGTTATGAATGGGAATTGAACAGTGATCTTGGCGCCCACTGGCAGTTTGGCTACAAGTATGCGGGCGAGGCGCTCAACTCGATCGTTGATACAGCCGACGAGCCCAACACCATGCAGGACAGCTACGGTATTCTGGACGGTTCAATAGGCGTTGCCAGCCTGGACAATGGTTGGGGTGTCGAGCTATTTGCAAGCAACTTGACGGATGAACGTGCGCAACTGCACATCAACCGCCAAGACTTCTTTGAAAGAATCACCACGAATCGCCCAAGAACAATTGGATTGCGCGTCTCATACGACTTACAGTAGTCGCTGATTCCAATGATCGGTCATCGGGCAGAATGCGTGCCCGATTGACCGCTGGCGCCCCATGCCCATCGATATTCCCGCAACACTCAGGACAGCACAGCAACATCTCGCACGATCCTCATTGTCCGAGGCGGTGGTTAGCCTCGAATCCATTTTAGTTGAAGACCCTAACCATCGTGATGCGCTGTATTACCTCGCAGTGATCGACCGAAGATTGGGGCACTTAGATGCCTGCATTGAGAAGCTCGATCAACTCCTTCATATTCACCCCAGAGACAGCCTCGCGACCCAGGAAAGGGCTTTTGCTTTGGTTTCTCGAGGCGATGAAAGCGCCGCGTTCAATGGCTTTCGTCAGGCAGTCACACTGAATGATGCGCTACTTGCGAGTTGGCGTGCGCTAGCCGAGCTTGCGCGGAAACTCAATCACGACATCATTCGCGAAGAGGCAGAAGAGCAACAACGGCGCCTCAGCGCACTCCCTCAACCCCTTTTGCAGACTCGATCACTGATTCAAGAGAACAAACTCTTCTTGGCAGAGCGCGTCTGTCGCAGGTTCCTTGTTCAAAATCCTCAACATGTTGAGGGCATGCGCCTACTCGCGCACATCGGCGTCGTCACCGAAGTTCTTGACGATGCAGAGACCCTGCTTGCCCATGCCATTTCCTTTGAGCCGGAAAACCGATTGGCGCGCTTTGATTACATGACGGTGCTCTACAAACGACAGAAATATCAGGCTGCCTTTAATCAAGCCAGCCTTCTACTTGAACTCGAGCCTGACAATGTGCGCTACAAGACCGCTTACGCGAATCAATGCGTGGCGCTGGGGCGTTTCGACGATGCGATTACCATCTACGATGACGTGCAGGACAAGGTGAGCGACCCTTCGCTCGTGCATTTGCTCAAGGGACACGCACTGAAGACCATTGGTCAGACAGAGGCAGCGATTACGGCCTACCGACAGGCTGCAGCGCTCCGGCCAGACTTTGGCGACGCCTATTGGAGCCTGGCAAATCTGAAAACCTACCGGTTCACCGACGCAGAAGTTGCCGCCATGAACAAACATTCAGGCCAACCGATGACCCGTGAAATCGATGACATCCATCTTCTGTTCGCGCTCGGAAAGCACCATGAGGACAGCGGTGACGTTGAAGCCGCTTTCAAAGCCTATGAGGCTGGTAACCTTAGAAAGTTAGAGCAACTGCACTTTGACGGCTCGCTCTTGAGTGAACGAATGCGACTGCAAATGACGCATTGCACCCCGCAACTTTTTGCCAAAAAAGCTGGTTTCGGGCATCCCGCGCCAGACCCAATTTTTATTGTTGGCCTCCCGAGAGCGGGCTCAACGCTACTGGAACAAATCTTATCCTCCCACTCCCAGGTCGAAGGCACGCAGGAACTTCCCAATATCGCGTCCTACGCATTCGAGCTCGATGGCCGACGCCGAATTCAAGATGATCCTGTCTACCCCGGTTGTCTTGAATCCTTGAGCGAAGAGACATGTCTTGCGCTGGGCACTCGATATCTCGAGGAAACCCGAGTCCATCGATCAGATAAGCCCTACTTCATCGATAAAATGCCAAACAATTTCAGGCATATCGGTTTGATTCGGCTCATGCTGCCCAACGCGAAAATTATCGATGCTAGACGCCACCCCTTGGCGTGCTGTTTCAGCGGATTCAAGCAACTCTTTTCCAGCGGCCAGGAGTTCACTTACGGACTGGAAAACATCGGACGATACTACAAGGACTACGTCGACATCATGCGTCATTGGGATGCGGTCCTTCCTGGCGCTATCTTGCGCGTTCATCATGAGTCAGTGGTCTTTGCGTTGGAAGCCGAAGTTCGCCGAATACTTGATTATTGTGGCCTGCCCTTTGAAGTCTCGTGTCTTAGTTTTTTCGAAAGTGAGCGAAGCGTCCGAACCCCCAGTTCTGAACAGGTGAGGCAGCCCATTTTCAAAACGAGTTTGGACGCGTGGCAGCCCTTTGAGCCTTGGCTTGATCCACTGAAATCGGCGCTTGGCAAAGAGCTTATCGACGGGTACCCGAGCTTCTCTTAAGCCAACTTCGAGGAGAAGTCATCGACTCTTGATAAGACGAACTCGCTTGCTGTCGTCTGAACACCCCTAGTACGCTTCGCTTGAATGCGCTATGTTCGGGCCTACGTTGCGTGAACCAAAGCGCGATATCTGGGGCAGTGTAAACGCCAGCACAAGCTGCGCTTGCCTAGACTCCCCTTGAGCAGAAAAATTACAAAGATCAAAAAGATCAAAAAGAGACCAATCATGGAGGGTCGCCCGATGCGTCATTACGAGCTTCTGATCAAGAACGGACAAGTGTTTGATGGTTCAGGACGTGAGCCATTCATCGCTGACATTGGCGTTCAAAATGGAAAGATTGCGGCGATCGAGCCCAGCATTGACGCCTCAGCAGACCAGGTGATCGATGCGGCTGGGAAAATCGTCACGCCAGGCTTCATTGACGTCCATACTCATTATGACGGCCAGGCAACGTGGGACGAGCACCTGGCGCCCTCGTCAAACCTGGGCACAACCACCGTGGTGATGGGTAACTGCGGCGTCGGCTTTGCGCCTTGCCGTCAGGACGATCACGATGTCCTCATTAAGCTGATGGAGGGCGTCGAAGAGATCCCAGAAACAGCCATGAGCGAGGGATTACCCTGGGACTGGGAGAGCTTTCCTGAGTATCTCGATAGCCTGGACAGAAAGCCGCGCGATATTGATGTCGCCGCCTTATTGCCCCATGGGCCCTTGCGTGTTTTTGTCATGGGTGAGCGAGCGGTAAACCGCGAGCCTGCTACGCCAGAGGACATTGAGGCTATGAAAGTCTTGTTACGAGAGGGGGTTGAGGCAGGTGCAGTAGGTTTTTCAACGTCAAGAACGCTCGTTCACCGAAGCGCTGATGGCAACCTTGTACCGACTTACAAAGCAGCGACGGCGGAACTAAAAGCCTTGGGCGAGAGTTTATCGGGTGAAAAAGGCCACGTCTTTCAACTCATTTCTGACTGGGAAGATCCTGCCGATGAGTTTTCAATTCTGCGAGAGGTGAGCGAGAAGACGGGCGCGAAAGGCACATTTACACTCCTACACTTAGACAACGAACCCGAGCTATGGGAAAAGCAACTCGCGATGGTAGAAGCAGCTCAGTCTGAGGGCCTGGATATTCGTGGTCAGGTGCTATCACGACCCGTAGGGATGATGATGGGCCTACCCTCTTCAATGAACCCATTTTACCGTCGACCGAGCTACATGGCGCTGGATGATCTTCCCTGGGAAGAGCGTCTTGCCCGGCTTGCCGACCCGGACCTGAAGGCAAAGATTCTCGGAGAGGAAAACATTAATCCTCATATCTTTGTTCGGATTTTCAATAACCGATTCGACAAGATGTATCCAATGGAAGATCCATTAGAGTACTTACCCGATGCCGATCAATCGGTCGCCGCGCGTGCCGAACGAGCCGGAGTGGATGCCGCCAGTTGGCTCTATGACTTTTTCCTCGCGAACGGTGGGAAAAATCTCATCTATATTCCAGCAGCCAACTACAACGCTGACATTCCAAGACTATTGCAGCACCCCTTCACCGTCTCTGCCCTGGGCGATGGCGGCGCGCACGTAGGCTCGATCTGCGACACCAGCGCAAATGTTTATGTACTGACGAAGTGGGTCAAGAAAGAATCAAAGGTCGCTCTGGCGCAGGCGATCCACCTCCTGACTGCGCAACCCGCTTCGCTGTACTCTCTTATCGACCGCGGCGAAATCAAGATCGGCAAAAAGGCGGATATCAATGTCATTGACCTTGAAGCATTGCAATTGAGAACGCCACACATTGTTCACGACCTCCCAGCAGGCGGTAAGCGTTTTCTTCAAAACGCAGACGGTCTAGAGGCCACCATTGTGGCAGGCGTTCTGACGTTCAGTGGAGGCGAACCAACAGGCGCCTTACCAGGCAAACTGGTTCGAAGCGGTCAAATCGCGGGCTAGTCTTCCCCGAATGAGCCAAGCATTGCCATTGTGAGAGCCGCCGGACTCACGCATCAAGGCCACGTCAGATCCCATAATGAGGATGCCTTCGCCTTCCAAGAAAATCTTGGCCTCCTGATCATTGCCGATGGTCTTGGGGGTCACGGCGCTGGAGATTTGGCGAGCAACACTGCGGTTGAAACGATCATGCACCTTTTTGAGTCTCACAAGGTGTCCCGTACCCTGGATGGACTCACCCAGGCTATCGTCTCAGCGGATCACGCGATTCATGAGAAAGGTAAAGAGGGGCTCGGAAAGCCCGAGATGCGCACAACCATCGCTTGCGCACTCGTGACCGAAACCGACCTCCTGTACGCTTGGGTGGGTGACTCTCGAATTTACCTCGGAGGCGGTGATCAGGCGCTGACCTGCTTATCAAAGGACCACAACCTCTATGAACAAAAAAGAAGCCAGGGTCTTACGCCCGAGCCTCAAGACAAGCATCTGCTAACGCGCAGCATTGGCGGCGGCTTCGAAACTGAGGTCGCGCGTGGGCAACTACCCCGAGCGAGCGTTCGAGCTGGAAGATTGCTGCTGTCCACCGACGGATTGCACGGTATCGTCACTCAACGGGAAATCAATGAACTACTCGGAGCGAGCACTGATTTAGCCGTCTTGAGCGATTCGTTGGTGCGAGCCGCACTCAGACAAGGGGGCCCAGATAACATCAGTCTCGTTGTCGCTGATCTATGGTCTAGCTAAGCAACCAGTTTTCACTCAGCACTCTCAAGACATCGTTCATCGATGACACGCGTCGACTTGGCTCCTTGGCCAGACATTGCATAGTGAGATCCTCGAGCATTCGAGGCAGCTTGACCCTGGTTTTTTCCGAGGGTGGCCTCGGCGTTTCAGAACGAACTTTCTCTGCCAGTTCATCCATACGGTCACCATCGAATACGGTCTGACCACATAAAATTTCGTAAAGGACCGAACCAAGACTGTAAACATCAGATCGATCATCTATCGTCGCCTCACGATCTAACTGTTCCGGCGACATGTAACTGATCGTACCCTGAACCGGGCTCGTCTGAGTCATCCCCAAGGCCAAGGTCGACTGGGCCCCATCCGCTTCGCTGTCTGAGCCGGACCCCGTGCTGGAAACGCCTTGAGATTCCACACCATCCGCGCCTTCATCCCAAACCTTGGCAAGCCCCCAATCCAAAAGGACGATTTCACCAAAGCGCCCCACCAAGATGTTCTCGGGCTTCACATCACGGTGCAGCACTCCTTTTTGATGCGCGTACGCCAGCGCGTTGGCGATTTGTTCAATGACGTTGACCATCTGCGTTAGATCGTACCTCTCTCGATAATTAAGGAGCTCACGCAGCGTATAGCCCTCGAGCAACTTCATCGTGAAGAAATAACCGCCATCTCGTGTTCGACCGAGGTCATAAGTCGGCACGATATTTGGGTGCTGAAGTCGAGCTGAGATTCTTGCCTCACGCAATAATCGCCGTTGCTCAACCTCATCCTGTGCAAATTCTTTTCGTAGGCTCTTGTGACAGATTTTTCGACCCAAATAGAGATCCGTACAGGCTTGGATCAGTGATTTCCCGCCTTTTGCAATCGGCGAAAAGAGTGCGTATCGGAAGTTCGGATTAAGGGTCTCTGCAAGCGGCTTGTCCGTCTCATCAAGACGGAGTTTATCGCTATCGTCTGAAGGGTTCTGATACGTCGGCAAGGCGATGGGCTCCTATCTAGGACGAGACAAACATCCAGCGTCAATCCTAGCGGATTCAAAGAATAATTCGCAGTCCATGGCGTCCCCAGCCGGCAGAGCCCTGTTCAGCTAAGCGCATTCGCTAGTCTTCGGGCCACATAATTCAAGGCGTCATCACCGCTGTTCACTTTTACTTCATGCCCTATGAAGCGTCACACGGCTGGTAATAGCAAGAAGTAGCTTTTCCTTCGGCCTGGAGTGCCTAAGCGTAACGGTTTGAAAAATGCAGCTTCTCAATCAACCCGCCGCCGAACCGAAGCAGAACCGTAGCGGATTCGAAACAAACCACGCTGACCCATTCTCATCCACGGTTCATTGCTGCAGTTCCAAGCTATTGTTCATTCAATTCTCAGTGGATGCTAGATTTTGAATTTTTAGGCGGGATTTAGGCCGTTCATTAAGCACCCTTTAAGGCACAAAACCACTCATCGACACGAGACTCAATGAGCGGAACCTCAAGGCCTATAAATTTCGATCGGCGGAACCCTGAACAAATTTCGAGCTGTCAATGCTCATGGGCGCACCGTCGAGATGTTGGCTGCCCTCGTGCACACAGACTCGCTTAATAATTCGCCATTCCTTACCACGCTTTTCGTAAGTGTCGAGATAGCGCCCCACCCAAAGATCGACCCCGGCACTTTCGCCTTCAGAGAACAAATAGGTCACGTTGTAGATTTCGCCGTTAGCCATACCCCTCGAGGCGTCAAGTTCAATCGTATGATTGAAGATACAGTGCAGTGTGCTCGCCCAACGTCGATGACTGACCATACAGTGATCGACAAACTCGTGCGCGTTCCCATTAAAGACGCCGTGTTCATCGACCGCATCCGGCCAATACGCCGATTTCATTAGCTCGCCATCGAGCCGATCCACGCCCCGACAATAACGTCGCGCAACCTCTCTAATGTCGGATCGATCGACCAGTTCCTGCACTTTTTGCTCAGTCATCAATGCACCTCTTTTCGTTATCATTTGACCATTTCGCGCGCTTGCGTTTGACGCTTTTCACTTTCAATACCTCTCATATCCCTCGAGTTTGGTACACTCGAGGGAAAAGGAATCTTTCCATGATCAAAAGCCCTCTGTCTCGTGCTTTCTTCCAAAGCGCCTTCGTGGTGCCGCATTTAGAGACGGCCTGTGAACATTGGAGTCAGAAACTCGGTGTTGGCCCTTTTTTCGTCAAAGACTACACCCCAGGAACTTTCGACTCCGTTATTTATCGGGGTGAGGAAACTGACCTCTCGATGAGAGTAGCTCTTGCCCAAGCGGGGAGCATGCAAATCGAGCTCATCGAGCCTCGAGAGGGCCCTTCGGCTTATCGCGATATGGTGCCGGCTGGCAGCCCGCCGACCTTTCATCATTTCTGCGCATGGACTGAGGACTTCGATGCTGATCAGAGACTGCTGGAAGCCGAAGGATTTGAAGCAGTCAATGTCGGATTTTCAGGTCCGGTGACGTTTGGTTACTTCGATACAAGAGCGAGCCTTGGCTGCATGCTCGAACTGGTCACGCGCTTACCCGCGGTTGAAGGCCGATTTCAGATGATGGCCGACGCAGCAGCAACGTGGGACGGCAGCGATCCAATCAGGGCGTAGTGCTGAGCTTAAAGATACGTCTCAACCAAGCGAGTAGGGGCTAATACGAGCCCCATCTGGACCCACAACCTGTTTTTTGCAACATTACGTTTTGTTTTCATCGATGAACGGAGCCAATGGATGTCGCTCAACGTCAATTTCTTTGATAGGGCTACGCAAGCCTGTCCTTTTGATCTTTACGAAGCACTTCACAACGAGGCCCCCGTCTACCAAGACCCAATGACCGGGATCTTCCATGTGAGTCGTTTTGAAGATGTGCGACACATTCTTGCGAACCACGAACTCTTTTCGGGCAATGCGAGCCGAGGCACCAAAGTCCTCACGCCCAGACAAGAAAAGGTAAACGAGCGTTTCAAAACACGTGGATGGTTGCCTTCTAAAACGCTGATCGCGCGCGACGAGCCGAACCACAAACAGATGCGAGCGATGTTTAACGAAGCGTTCCGACCTGCAAAGATCAACAATCTCGAACCCTTCGTTCAGCAGACGGCTGAGGACCTCTTTAAGAACATAAGAGAGACTGGTACTTGTGATTGGGTATCGGCGATGGCCGTACCGCTTCCGCTGACCATTATCGTTAAACAAATGGGTGCTGACCTCAAAGATCTCTGGAAGATCAAGGGCTGGACGGACGCGTTCTTCCGACGCATTAGCATGATGCTCAGCGAAGAAGAAGAGCTCGACGCGGTGGATAAAGAAATCGAAGCCCAACACTATTTCCAGCCCATCTTTGAGCAATTGCGGCGCGAACCCAATGACACGCTGCTCTCTGAACTGGTCAATCGCGAAATTCCTGAGTGGGGCAGACCGCTCACCGATGAGGAACTTCATGCGGAGATGATGGCCGATACCTTCGTTGGCGGCAGCGAAACCACCACCAATGCACTCTCTGCTGGGGTCAAACTGTTAATCGAGAACCCGGAGGTTTGGACGCGGCTGAAATCTGACCAGACGCTACTCAAACCTTTCATTGAAGAAGTCTTACGTCTTGAATCTCCAGTACAAATGTTGCTCCGACGCGCAACGGAAGAGACTGAAATAGCAGGCACCCTGATCCCAGAAGGCGCGCTGATAGGGGTTCGTTATGGCGCCGCCAATCGAGATGCCGATCAGTTTGAGTGCCCCCACAGCATTGATCTCGATCGGTCAAAGCCCGGCGCTCATGTTGCATTTGGCTCGGGTGTGCACCATTGTCTGGGCGCGCCGCTCGCTCGCCGAGAATTATGGTGGGGATTTAAGGTTTTACTCGATGGGGCTCGATCTATCGAATTCGCCGAGCCTGATCCGCAACTCGTCTATCGGCCACATTGTCTGCTGCGTTCACTGGAAAGCCTGCCCATCCGCATTGAGCTAGATCGCTAGCGAGATCCAACTTAGACCGCTCAATCATTCAAGGAGCGCACGACACACCAAGCACAGACCCCGGCCTCACAACCCGTACAAAGCAACAAAAAAAACCCAGCCTTAGCTGGGTTTTTTTGTTCCGAATTTACTCAGAAACGGCCGAGATTCATCACCTTGTGCCAGGCGGCCACAAAGTCACTCGTGAATCGCTCATCCGCGTCAGCATAGGCATACGCTTCCGCGACGGCTCTCAACTCGGAATTCGAACCAAAGATCA
>CAYZUV010000012.1:0-22993 GCA_964481245.1 uncultured Pseudomonadales bacterium | reverse complement strand
TTTTGTCTCAGGAACAAAAGCTCCATCACGCTGCGGGTGCGATCGATCCCGACCAGCGCTATGACCTGGCAACCAACAGCTTTATTGGCAGTCACGCCAAACTTGCCTTTGGTGACTCGGTCACGCTTCAGGATACCGGGCTTATGATCCGAGACGTTCTCATCGCTCAAATCAAAGACCGAGGGCTACCCTAAAAGCCGAGTCTTTCAATCCTCGTTTAAGAGAAAAGACAGCGCTGCGTCAACGAACCCATCGAGCTGATCATGATGGACCCAGTGCCCAGCATCGCCAAATTCAATTGATCTGGCATTTTGGAAGTACTTGGCGGGATCTTCTGTTCGGTGTTTAACGAATTCACTCTCGCTTCCGCTAACCAATAACAAGGGCGCCGCAATGCGTCCCCATAGCTCGCGCGTCTGCTCCAAGTTCAGATCAAAGGGCGCCATCACATGGGTGTAGTTGTCAAATTTCCAAGAATATGTCCCGTCTTCATTCTGGTTGCTGCCATGAACCGTGAGATACCGCGCTTGATCTTCTCTTAGATGTTTGTTCTCGGTTTGCATGCGCTCAAAAGCAGCCTCGAGGCTGGGGTAGCGGCGGGGTGTGCGTCCTGCTGCCTTCCGATTTCCATCAATCCAATTGCGCAGACGTTCATGCACCGGCACCGAGTGATAGAGCCAATGTGGCCCTCCTGTCCCCTCAATAACCACCATTTTCTTTATATGTTCTGGATAAACACCGGCGTATCGGAGCGCCACACTCCCGCCGAGCGAATGCGCGATGACCGAGAGCGGCGAGAGATTTTGTTGGTGGATTAATTGAGCCAGATCATACAGATAACCCGAATGGCTATAGCCACCGCCCAAAACATGGGATGAGTCTCCATGCCCTCTGAAATCCGGCGCGATAATGTGGAAGTGATCTCGCAATCGTTGCGCGACCCAATCCCAATTGTGGCAGTGGTCCCGATTCCCATGAACCAACAGGAGCGGCGGTGCCTCAGGGTTTCCCCAATCAAGGTAATGCAAACGCAACCCTTGGCTGTAATAAGAGTGCGATGTGGGTGTTGCTCTTGCGCTCATTTGATGTCCCCAAAACAAGAAACGCGCGGCAGCTGCCTGTCGCGCGCTTTTGAACTTGTGATGCCCTGACAGGCGTATTCGATTAGTCTGGCAGGCCTAATACGCGCTTGGCGATAATGTTCAGCTGAACCTCGCTCGTGCCGCCCTCAATAGAATTTGCTTTCGTGCGCAGCCAAGCTCGGGTCGTATCGAGTTCCTCGGCGCTAAAGGCCTCGCCTTCCCAGCCCAACATTTGTGAACCCATGGACTTGAGCAACAGTTCGTAACGCTTCTTGTTTTGCTCGGTCCCGTAAAGCTTGAACATTGACGACACGAAGCTAGGCGCTTGGGTGGATCTAGATTCCTCTAAATTCCGCCTAACGGTGAGACCAAATGCACGATCATCCATTGCGTGGGTCGTGATCTCATCGCGCAAAACAGCATCTGCAATCTTCCCAGCGCTGCTACCAACGTATTCACGCGCAATCGAGGCAACATTGGGGCGACCACTGCCGCCATCACCCCCACCGATCATGGTTCGTTCGTATTGAAGCAGCCGTTTCGCTACCGTCCATCCCTCGTTGACGCGACCAATCACATTCTTGCGCAATGCTCGTGCATCTTCAAAAAATGTCTCGCAGAATGGCGACAGACCACTGATCAATTTGATCGGTTTCACGGACACACCGGGCTGATCCATATCGAAGAGAATGAACGTGATCCCATTGTGTTTTGGCGCTTGCGCATCGGTGCGAACAAGACAGAATATCCAGTCAGCTTTGTCAGCACCAGATGTCCAAATCTTTTGGCCATTGATGACATATTCATCTCCATCAGCGACGGCTCGCGTTTGCAAACTGGCCAAATCAGAGCCCGAATTGGGTTCACTGTAGCCCTGACACCACCAGATCGCACCGCTGGCGATCTTGGGCAAATGTTCGGCTTTCTGCTCGTCGGTTCCGAATTCCAATAAAGCGGGCCCGATCATCGAAAGCCCCATACCAACGAGGGGCGTACGCGCTTTTATTCGCTGCATTTCCTGACGCAGCACCTGTGCCTGCATCGCATCGAGCCCTGCACCGCCGTATTCTTTCGGCCAAGTCGGCGCTGTAAACCCTTTGTCTGCGCAGCGTTGCATCCAAATCTGGGTGTCCGGATTCTTAAACGCAGCTCGGCGTCCGCCACCTGGGTATTCATCGGCCGGCATGGGCGTTCGCATGGTTTCCGGACAGTTTTCCTCAAGCCAACCGCGAACCTCTGTACGAAATGCGTCAATACTCATTGTCTCTCCTTCTCAACTGATTCACGGACTTTGGATCGAACGTCCTTGCCACTTAACAAACCGGGTGAGCTCCTACTGAATGAACGCTGGCGCTAAGACCCCGCTTCGAGGCATATCATGCCCGACCATGATCCGCGCATGATACCCGCATCGATCGCTTGCAGATTGTGGGCGCTACCCAATTTTTTGGGCCCACAGTATCCCCAACCCCATAGCCCCTTGCAATGGCTTCTCGCCTCGAGATCATACCTCGATACACGCTCGACGCAGGCCATGGCGTAAAGCCTTAACTCATGTCTTGAGGCAGACCAAAGGTAGGCGATAAGCAATACCCGGTAAGCGCTTATTGAACGCCTGGCTTTAGTTCAAACAAGGTCATCTCCGCTCGAGTACCGAGACGTAGCGCTGGACCCCAAGTCCCCGTACCTTCTGAGACATAGTGCCAACAATCGCCCGTCCTAGACCACCCCTTCACTCGCGAAAACACACGGCCCACCAGCCAGCCGAACGGGGTGATTTGGCCTGCATGGGTGTGACCACTCAAGGTCAACGCAATCCCATGTTCTGCAGCTGCTTCGAGCCCTGAAGGGCGGTGGTACAAGAGGATGCTACACTGATCTGAGCCCACCTTGAGTCGCTTCAGCTGAAGACCTACCTGCCCTTCAAAGTCAGCATCTTCGATGCCGATCAGTTCGAGATCTTCCCGAATCTTGACGATCCGATTATCCAAGATCGTGACACCCAATTCATCGAGTCTCATCAGGATCTGATCCCAATCTTCGTAACGCTCATGGTTCCCAGACACAAAGTAAGTCGGCATCGACAGCCATCTCAACGACGCTAATTGCTCGACTGAAATCCCTGCTTGGTCGATGAAATCGCCCGTAATGACCAAGAGATCGGGTGCCGCTTGATTCACTTGACGAACCAATCCAGCCAAAAAGGCCGGATCGCGTGAGCCAATGTGAACATCTGTGATCTGCGCAATATGAATCGGGCTAGAAAGCCCCTCGAGAACGCGTTGATGCACGACCCATCGAGGTTTGATTTGCCACAGCCCCCGCAACGTGGCGATGGAGAGTCCCGTCGCAAGCAACAGCACGGCTGCGCTGTTCGACAGACCAAGAAGCCTCGCAAGATCAAGCACCACGGTCAATAACCACCACGAGGGCAACAATCCAAGCGGCAATTCAAGCACCTGTTTCAGACGCCTTGCGCCTCTGCTGGACACCTGACGCAGCGGCCATCGACAAATGAGCGGTGAAAAAAATAGAAGTAGACTGCAACCCCATTCAACTGGCCACGGCAGCGATGACCAAACCATGAGTCGCCATATCGGGTAGCCCAAAAGCCCTGCCCAAACCACAAGGCCCCAGACAAGGAATCGACGTCGTTGAATTCTCGTGCTTTTTGATCGAGGTGTTGAGACTTCCTGTCTCTGCCCTGCCGAGGTTTCAGGCGTCGAATCAGACATCACACAAGACCAGGCTTAAGCCTGGCGCCACCAGTTAACGCCATCCGCATCCTCTTCAGCCACCAGCATCCGACGCTCGCGCGCGCAGTGCAGATGCGCCAAGGCTTCTCCAGTGGCGGGGAAGTAACTGAAGTCCGTGATGGCGCTCTTAAAGAGCGCAGGAAAAACGTCCACCGCTCTTTTTGGCGATACACAAAGATCGTAGAGCTTTTCCAATGCGACCTCATGCCAATCCACCAACGCCGTTAACCGCTCATGCACGCCATAAAAAAGCGATTCATGTGCAGGAAGAACGAGCAGATCAGGCGGTAAGGCTTCTCTGAACCGCTCGCAACTTCGAATCCATTCACGCAGTGGGTTTGCATCAGGTTCTGAAGGCTGAACGCTGACATTCGGCGTGATCTTCGGCAGGATTTGATCACCCGCAATAATCAACTTCAGTTCCGGGCAATAAAGACACACATGCTCAGGGGCATGACCATGGCCAATCAGGGCTCGCCATTCCCTGCCATCAATTTCGATGTATTGACCGTCTTGGATTCGTCGGTAGCCCGCGGGTAGAGGCGCTAGACTCGCACCAAATTGACCGAACCTTTCTCGGTAACGGGTGAGTCTCGCTTCATCAAAGCCAGCACGGTGATAGAAGCGAATCGCATCCTCAGGGACATCTTTCGGGCCGTCTCCCGCCATCACTTTGCACATATAGAAATCGCTGCGGCTCATCCAGAGCGGACATTCGAATCGGTCGACCAACCAGCCAGCATTGCCGGTGTGATCGGTGTGCAAATGTGTCGCAATCACTCTGTGAACTGGATCGCTGCCGATAACCGAAGCGATCAATTGATTCCAGCAATTTTGGACCTTTTCTGAGTGAATACCGGTGTCAACCAACGTCCAGCCGTCATGATCTTTCAGGAGCCAGACATTGATGTGGTTCAGTCGTCCCATAAGAGGCAATCTAGCCCAAAACACACCTTCGGCAACTTCGGTGACCTCGCCATCACCCGGAACTTGATCTGTAAACACGTACCTTAGCGGATCAAATCCGCGCCTCGATTTTTCCTCTTTGGACACACCGACTCCTTTCGTCGATTCTTGATGCTTCAATCAGCCCATTGACTTCTTGCTTTAGCACCCTCTATTTAGCTAACTAACCAAATTAACCTGAGCAAGCTCTGGTGCTTTCGATCCAACGGGCAATCCGTCTCGATCTCAGCTACCCCGCGACCTGGACCACCATGAGCCAGACCACCCGAATCAATTCAACTGATTAAGCGCGTGGTGTCCGTTACCCAAACGCTGGTCTATACTGGGCCGCTTTTTTTGAAACCGAACCCATGGATGATATCACGCGCCCTGACAGGGGACCCTCCAGCGAGTCGTTTGATGCGGAGTACGCCAAACGAGTACTCCTAGCGAGCCTGGTGATCGTAGGAATGGGTTTTTCTGTCTTGTTCCCGCTACTCGCACCCATTGGCCGAGAGATCGGCCTTAATGAAATCCAGATCACCAGCATTATTGGCGTGTCGTCCATCACCGTATTCCTTGCCTCGCCTAGATGGGGACGACTCAGCGATCGGTGGGGCCGCAAGAACATCATGCTCATCGGACTTTTTGGTTTCAGTGCGGGCACCCTGCTCTTCAACTCCGTCTTGCTCGCAGGACTCGAGGGCATTCTTCAAGGCACAGGCCTCTTTATCCTCTTGATCGGTGCGAGGATCTGCCATGCGGCCGTAATGTCTGCCGCGATGCCCGCATCAACTGCCTATATGGCAGACATCACAACTGTCGAAAATCGAACCAAAGGGATGGGTGCTTCTGGCGCAGCGAACAACCTCGGCTCGATTCTCGGCCCATCGCTCACAGCCCTTGCCTTTATTTCCCTCCTTTTCCCTCTCTGGCTGATGGCTGCGCTCGCATTCATCAACGGCTTGCTCGTCTGGCGATTTCTGCCTGACGCACCAAGAGCGAAGGTCAACCCAGCAAAGTCTATCCACAAGGTTCGATATGCTGATCCTAGAATTCGCCCGTTCGTCATCGTTGGCGTCCTGATGTTCACTGGGTTTGCCCTTGTACAACAAACCATGGGGTTCCGGTTTCAAGACGCGTTATCTCTCTCGACAACCGAGACTGCCAAAGTCCTTGGTCTTGCCATGATGTGCTCAGCAGCCGCCTCGTTGTTTGCACAATCGGTTGTTGTGCAGCGAACCCGCCTTGCACCCTTTCAACTCCTAAAACTGGCAATTCCCCTTTTGACTATCGCCTTCATCGTGATGGCCGTGAGTGAATCCCGATGGGTGCTCACCGTCGCCATGGTCATCCAGGGATTCGCCATGGGCATGGCGGGTCCTGGATTTACCGCAGGCGCATCTTTGTCGGTCGAAGCAGAGGAACAAGGGGCCGTCGCCGGCGTCATCGCCAGTTGTGGCCCCTTGGGTTTTTGCGTGGGTCCCATCTTTGGCGGCGTGCTGTACCAGATCCAGCCTCAGTTGCCTTACGCCGTCGCCGCAATCATGTACGTCGTCCTCACGTTCTCTATGGGTCGGCTGAGCCGTGGCGTTCGTCAAGCTTAGGGATTGGGTCTTCACGGAATCGGCGTTATTCTTGTCGTTCATTCCATCAGCAGCTCACGGACGAATGTCCCATTGTCGCCCAGAAAACCACAGTCAATGCCATGACTGAGCAAGGCCCCGCACTCGCCACCGACGAAAGCTTGAAGGCCTCGATGCGCTTTACGGCGACGGGGCAATTGATCCACGCTGAAGGCCCTATCCACCGAATTCTGGGGTGGCCGGCGGCCGAGCTCTATGGCCACCGGCTGCCTGAACTAATCCATCGAGCTGACAGAACGCAACTCGACACATTTTTGCAACACCCTGCGGAGGGTGCGCATTCCAGTGCCCTTCGAATCATGCATCAGGTAGACGGTTGGCGATGGTGCCAGCTGACCTGGTTGCGCGGCCACAACGAGATTTCGATCAGCAACACAGCGATGCGTCACGATCAAAAGTCGCGGCGAAAAAGCGATCGATCGAGCCTACCCAGTGAACCGAGGTCCCTGACCACCCTTCTCCAAGCGTTGCGCCCGATTACGGATCGTTCAAAGTTCATTATTGTTGTTGGTGACGAGGGTCGTATCCGATATGTCAGCCCGAATTTTCTCGAAGCGACTGATCGGCGACCGGAAGATATCGACGACCTCAAGGTTGAACAACTTTGGGGGGCTCTTCGCATTGAGTACAGCGCGCCCGGTGCCGCGGAGCGATTCTTGGCCGGGGTCCTGCGCGACAAACAGGCGAAACCTGAGACTGCGACGTTTACCCCTTTAGAAGGCAAGCCTGAGCAACTCTCTTTGGAAGCGCACCGGTTGCCTTGGGACCACACGGAATTGGTGCTCATTGTGGGTACACCGCTTGTCCATCGAAGTGATGTGACTGCTGCTCGGTCGATGAGTGACCTGCAGAAGGAATCGCTTGGCGCCTTGGTCGACGAATTAAGGAACGTGATCAACATATTTACCGGTCACACTGGCTTGCTACTTGGTACGTCGCTCACGGCAGAGCAAGAGACGTCGGTGGCGCAAATCGTTAAGTACGCCGAGCACACGATGATACTCAACGAATCGCTCGCGCTTTTACCTCACTTCTATGAGGACGCGCTCGAAACACTCGACCTCGCGGCGTCCCTCAGGGAGAGCGCCCCCCTGCTCAAACTTCTTTGGCGCGACCCAGAAAACCTGACCATCAATCATTCAAGTAACAACCTCCGATCCAATATCAATAAAGGTAGGCTGATCGCAGAGTTGCTAGAAATGACACGAGCGTTCAGACGGCAAGTATCATCCGCTGCTCGATTAAGCATCTCGCTCGCTCGAGAGGATTCAGAGCAGTCAACTGACTTCTTGGCGGTTCAATCCCACCAATTTCTGGCCGTGATTTCATTAGAACTGACCGCGGATAGTGAGACCATCGGTCAACTAACGACTTTGGCTTCGGTTGATCGATTACGAACAACTGCTTCGAACCGCTTAGAGGCCTCAACGGCGCATCTGCGCGACTATTTGAAAGGTTGCGGGGGGACGCTCACCACCTCGCTGACGGATGAGTCTCTGAGACTCGATCTCAAGGTCCCCGGTCTCAGCAGCTCAGACGCGGAAGATGTCGACAAGACCGAAACACGCACCGTGTTACTGATCGAGGACGATACAGGCGTCAGAGATTTGGTGGTCATTTTCCTAGAGTCCATTGGGTTGGAGGTGGTCACAATTCAGTCGGAGGATGACTTCAAAGCATTGCCCAAGGCGGTCTACGCACTGATTGTTTCCGATGTCATGCTTCCAGGTGGGCGCTCCGGCCCCGAACTGGTCGCTTTGGTGAGACAGCGTCAGCGAAACCTTCCCTGCCTCTTTATTTCGGGTTACAAGCAAGGGGTCTTAAAGGACGAAGACCTCGAATCGGACCTGACCGATTTTCTGCCTAAACCATTTTCAAAATCCGCTTTCCTGAACAAAGTGCGAACGTTTCTGCCTGCAGAAGATTCGGCGTCATAGCATGCAGGCGAGCTGGGGTATCGCTTAACGATTCCTCTTCGGTAACGCAAAAAGGAGTCCCACTGCCCTTTAACGCCCCCCGCTCCCGAGCGCATTAAGCGCCCTCAACTTTGTGCGAGGGGTGGTAACATTGTCGACCAATTTTATTGAATCGCCGTCGCATGAAGGCATCGGGCGCTTATCGGTTAGGTCAATCTTTATCTCGAGGCTAAACGTAGCGCCGAAGCGAAAGATCATCAACTTCAAGATCAACGGTTATGCCAACCGTCTGATCCTTAATTAGAGAAACGGTCGGTCCACCATGATCAACATCACCCCCATCTACCTCTTCCTCGTGTTCGTCAGCTCTTTTGGATCTTCAGCCTATGCCAAGGAAACAGGGATCGGCTCAGGCGCGAGGGCGTTTGCACAACTTGAACAGGCGCTACCCACACCGACTACGTATCGAACTGCATCAGGGGCGCCAGGCGTCAGCTACTGGCAACAACGCGCAAGCTACGACATTGAGGTGACCCTAGACGATCAAACTCGGTCTGTGCGTGGCGAAGCCAGAATCGACTATGAGAATAACTCGCCGGATACCCTTCGCTACCTGTGGCTGCAACTGGATCAAAATCGTTTCCGAAACGATTCCCTGGATTACCTCTCAAGAACCAGTGACAAGGACCAAGTTGGCTTCGGCTTCATGCGCGAGTTTCAATCCCGCGAGGATCGGGACTATGGGTATCAGATACGATCGGTTTTGAATGCTAAAGGTCGGGCACTCCCCTACGCCACCGTCGACACGATGTTGCGCATTGATTTAGACAACCCCCTCCCACCAGGTGGCAAAGTGCGTTTTGCCATTGCCTGGCAGCACCAAATCATTGAGGAAGCGGCGGTTGGGGGTCGAGGGGGTTACGAGCTGTTCGAGGATGGTAGCCAGATCTTCTTTCTGGCCCAGTGGTTCCCACGCCTTGCGGCTTACACCGACTACGCCGGCTGGCAACACAAGGCCTTCCTGGGCCGCGGCGAATTCGCTCTGGAATTCGGTGATTACAAGGTTGCGATCACGGTGCCCAATCATCATATCGTGTCGGCGACCGGGGAACTGCAAAATCCAAAGTCGGTTCTCACCGAGCAGCAATGGGAGCGTTTAAGCAACGCGAGCAATGAATTGAGCTATGTCGTGACGCCGGAAGAAGCCAAAGCCAATCAGCTCACAAAAGCAACAGGCACCAAAACCTGGGTGTTCAAGGCGGACAACGTGCGTGACTTCGCCTGGGCGTCTTCAGAAAAATTCATTTGGGATGTGCTGCGTCATGAGCAACCCCAGGCGAAGCACCCCAGCGTACTCGCTATGTCGTTTTACCCGAACGAAGCCAACCCCATCTGGGGCCATTACTCAACTCATGCGGTCGCCCACACGCTTGCCGTTTACTCTCGTTTCTCATTCGATTACCCCTACCCCACAGCACAATCAGTGAACACGTGGGAGAGTGGCGGGATGGAATACCCCATGATCACTTTCAATGGCTACCGCCCAAAACCCAAAGGCAGTGCAGTCAAAACCGGTGTCACGGATGACGGCCATGAAAAGGAGGACGCTGAGGAGGAAACGAATGAGATCACCTACTCCAGACGAGACAAATATGGCCTCATTGGCGTCGTTATCCACGAAATCGGGCACATCTATTTCCCAATGACCGTCAATTCCGACGAACGGCAGTGGACGTGGATGGATGAAGGCATCAACACCTTTTTGGAATACATCGCCGAACTCGAGTGGGAAGAAAACTTCCCCGCTTTTTCTGGAAAAACCAATGTCTTGGATTACATCCCGAGTTACATGACGTCGACTAACCAAGTTCCAATCATGACTCAGTCGGATTCAATCTTGCAGTTCGGGCCCAACGCTTACAGTAAACCTGCAGCGGCCCTGACCGTGCTGAGGGAAACCGTGATGGGCCGCGAGCTATTCGATTTTGCCTTCAAGGAATACGCTCAACGCTGGAAATTCAAACGCCCTACCCCAGCAGACTTCTTCAGAACCATGGAAGATGCCTCAGGCGTTGATTTGGATTGGTTCTGGCGCGGATGGTTCTACACCACCGATCATGTGGATGTCGCGATTACTGATGTCAGAACCTATCAGTTGAAGACCGCAGATCCCGATAAAGATTTTCCACTCGATCGAATAGAGAATCAGATACTCGAGCCGGCGCCAATTTACGAAGCAAGGAATCGAAATGCTGGGCTCATCCCTTACGTCAAGCAGCATCCTGAACTCACTGATTTCTATAACGAGAATGATCGCTTCACCGTAACTAACAAGGATCGGAACCGGTACGCCAGTTTTATCGAAAGTCTGGAACCGTGGGAAAAACGCACATTTGAGCGAGCTTTGGCATCAGGCGCACACTTTTATTTCGTAGATTTTGAGAATCTCGGCGGATTGGTTTCACCGCTTCCGCTGGATATTACCTATAAAGATGGCAGCACCAGGGCCATCACGCTGCCTGCAGAAATCTGGCGTCGAGATGCGGAGCGGGTCACCAAACTCTTCGTTGAAGCAAAGCCCATCGAGCGCATCGATCTCGATCAGAATCATCAGACCGGGGATGCGGACTTTACGAATAATAGTTTCCCCCGAGAGATCAAGGCATCGCGTATCGATCTTTATCAATACCAGCGCAGCAACAAAAATCTCATGGCGGAGATGTTGGTCAAGCTAAAATCTGGGCGAAAGGATGGTGAGGACGCGTCCCGTACCCTACCCCTCTCACCCGACGGTCCGTAAGCGTGAAGATCCTCGCTATTCCTGGCGCGAACCATGTTCGCGTTTCCGCCAGGAGGATGAGTGCATCATGAGCAAAAAACCCAAGGTTACTCTGCGCGTGAACGTGATTGACCGAATCGGCCCGATGTTACGATTCGTTGCCTTGGTCTTACTCAGTGCTCACGCAAATGGGCATCGACAACATGAATCCTGGATCACCCTCTCGCAACCAAGCGTGGGTGCCCCGATCGAAGTCATCCATCGTGTCCACCTTGGCGATATCGTGACTTTGCTCGACCACTGGTCCTTGCCCGATCAATCTCTGGACAACCTCGAAACGCTGGCGCGCCTGACGCTTTATGCGACAGACCGTTTGACAGTGATCCATGCGAACGGTGATCGAATTTTGCCCAATCCCATTGGCGCTGAAATTCAGGATGACTACCTGTTTATTTACATGACCATTGCCAGCGACTTGGCGCCAGGTCCCATCACGTGCACATCCGAATTTCTGCATGATGTGTTGCCGGATCAGGTCAATTTAATCGAGATCGATTTGCCCTGGCAGCGGTCAAGTCATCGAATTCAAGGCAAATCGATGTCAAACGCACCATGACACGATTGCCTACGCTCTGACTCAACGCCCCGTCGTCGCTCGCCGAGTTGTCTGTGTCCTGAAAGACGAGTTTCTTGAGTAGCTCAAAGAACCTGCTAGTCGCTCAACCGGCGCGTGCTTTGGCTGCCGACCCATAGCCACACGCCACCATCGAAGATAGGTCGTCAAAAGCACTTGATTCAAGCCCGCTGATTGAGGAGGCTTTGAGGTTCGATAAGCAACCCTAAGGATCATAGGATGAACCGACCTCGACGAGCCGTGGTGCTCTTGCTCGACAGTTTGAATCGTCACATGCTCGGTTGCTATGGCAGTCAGGAATTTCAGACACCGAATATCGATCGCCTGGCTGCTAAAAGCCTCCGATTTACCAATCACGTTACGGGTTCCCTGCCCTGCATGCCCGCCAGACATGACATCCTCTGTGGCGCACTTGATTTTCTTTGGAAGCCATGGGGCTCGATCGAGCTCTGGGAACGACCCATCACTTACCCTCTCAGACGCATGGGCGTGCCAACCCAACTCATCACTGATCACCCGCATTTGTTCGAGGTTGGCGGCGAAAATTATCATACCGACTTCTTTGCCTGGGATTATGTTCGCGGACATGAAAGTGATCCCTGGAAAACTCGCCCCGACCTCAGCTGGCAAGGCGCACCCTCGTTACCCGCCAGACAAAAGTACGCTGGCCGTGTGGCCCCCTATGGGTACGATGTGAGCAGAACCTACTTCCGCGATGAAGCTGACTTCCCTGGTCCAAAAACTATGCAAGCCACCAGCGCCTGGCTCGAGAATCACGGTCGCCATCACGATACCTTTCTCTTATTTGTGGACGAATTCGATCCCCATGAGCCTTTCGACACGCCCGAGCCGTGGGCAAGTCGGTACGGCTCCTGGGACGGTGAACGGCTGATCTGGCCGCCGTATGCGGTTGACGGCATAGCGTCGGGACAAATCTCCAAGGCTGAGGGCGACCACATCCGCGCGAATTACGGCGCAAAGCTATCGATGATCGACCACTGGCTAGGCCGAGTACTGGACACGCTGGATGACGGCGATTTCTGGCGCGACACGATGGTGATCTTATGCACCGACCATGGGCATTACCTGGGCGAAAAGGACATCTGGGGTAAGCCTAGGGTGATGCAATACGAGCCGCTCGGGCATACCCCACTGCTCATTGCTTACCCAGGCGCAGAGGCCAAGACACTGGATGCATTGACTACCAATGTGGATCTTTACGCGACCTTGGCAGACTTGTTTGGCGTCGAGACCGAGCACGTCACTCACGGTCATTCCTTGCTACCGCTAATCGAGGGCAGTGCGCGCTCCATTCGAGACTGGGCCATTGGCGGCGTTTTTGGCAACTGGGTTCAAATTAATGATGGCCGACACAAATATGCTCGAGGTCCCGATTCAAACAACTTTCCGTTGTCCATGTTCTCGAATCGGTGGTCGACCATGCCCGTACCAGCCTATCCAGGACTGAGACTCCCCTTACCCGATCAGCGCGCGCAGCTTGATCGTATGCCCGGAACCTCTGTGCCTGTGATAAGGCAACCCTTCGAGCCCGGTGACCTGCTGCCCTATTGGACCATGGATATGCCTTGCGATACCCACTATCTATTCGATTTGTACAATGACCCTGAAGAAACCCAAAACCTATGTGGCACTGCGATGGAGTCGCAGATGAAAGCCCTCCTACGGGAAGCGCTCAGCGCAGTGGATGCGCCGTTGGATCAATTCCAGCGATTGGGTCTGTAAACGGGATTGATCCATCAAAGAGCAAGCCTTCAACGCGCTCACAGTGGCGTTTGACTAAACGAGCGATGCTAGGCCCCGTCCGAGGCTGCCTTTGAACCACCGATCAAATGAACGTCCCGCTGCGGGAAGGGGATCTTGATGCCCTCAGCATGAAATCGCTCGTAAATTTCCTTGCGGACATCACTGCGGATGACCCGAGCCGAGACTTCACCACCAAGATTGACCCAAAAATAAACATCAAAAACGAGGGCACTATCGCCAAAGTCTTCGAAGATGACCTCAGGCGATGGCGTTTTCAAAATCTCTTGATGCCTGTCAACGATGGCCATGATGACCTGCTCAACCTGATCGACTGACGAATCGTAGGCTACGCCAACGCGAACAATACAGCGCAGCAACCGATCGACCAGCGTCCAGTTGATCACATTCTCTTCAAGCAATTTCGAATTTGGAATAATGAGATGAACGCCGTCAGGACGTCGCAATCGAGTTGACCGAGTATTGATTTCAAGCACAGTGCCTTGGACACCACTGACCTCGATAAAATCATTAATACGAATCGGACGTTCCCAAATAACGATCCATCCGCTGATGAAGTTATTGATGATGTTCTGAGCGCCGAACCCCAATCCAATCGCGATCGCGCCCGAGACGAAGGCGAATGCAGTCAGGGGAATCGCAAGCAACCTTAAGCCCACGAGGAAAACACTGAAGATCACCAAAATGTGCAGCACCCTGCGCACGACCTGAAGTGCATCTGCGTTGACCCCTCGTTTTTCAAAGAGTCGAAGCAGAAAATAGCTCACTGCCCTCAAAAAGAAATACGCGACCAAAACGCCCAACGGAGCCGTGAGCACCTGGCCAAGCGTTAATTGGTAATCACCTACTTTGATTAACACGTCGTGCATAGGAAAAAGTGCATCAAGCATCAGGTCACAACCACTTGTTAAATTTGAGTGCCACATAGACTGCACCGCTAATAACGACCATTGCGCCGGCAACCATCAAGAATGACGATGGATTCTCCGTACCAGGCAGGCCCGCAACATTCATCCCAAACAGCCCAGTCACGAAAGTCGCGGGCAGAAAAAGACCTGCAATCAGCGAGAGTACATAAGACCGGCTATTTTGCTCGGCTTGCAAGGCATTGAATTGCGCTTCGAGGAGAGATGATGCCCGCTCACGATGCAGCTCGAGATCCTCTGCGTAGCGCTGGGTCAGGTCCTCCAATTCGATAATACGTTCCAGTTGGTCCTCGCTAAAGCGTCCCTCGCCGATCTGCACCAAGGTAGTAAGTGCACTACGCTGCGGCGCAATAAATCGATAGACGCTCGCGATTTGTCTGCGAAGCCCGCTAAAGTCCACCTTTGCCAGTTCTCGGGTAGGCCCCTCAGCGCACAGCTCAAAGGCACCCAGCGCAGAATCCAATGTCTCGATGTGGCGTGAGATCTTTACCGTTAGCTTTTCTACAATCGCGAGTAGCACATCGGTTGGGTGACCTAGGGCCTCACCCTCTTCGATTTGTTTTCGAGTTTCCTGAACCGAAGCGAGCCAACGCGAGCGAACCGTCACCAAACGATTGGGCTCGAGAAAACAACGAAGCGAAACCATATCGACCGGGTCCTGCGACTCGTTGAAATTGATGCCTCGCAGGACTAACGCAACGCCCCCGCTTAACACCCTGGCTGCCGGACGCGTTTCTGCTCGGGTCAGGTAACGAATCACTGCTTTCGGCAAACCTTGATACTCAAGAGCGGCGAGCGCCCCTTCCGCACTCATATCGTAGTGCAGCCAGGTGTTGGTCAGCTCATCTCCCTGGTTCGTCCAGCTCAAATTAAAAAGACAGGCCTGACCGGTTAATGCGGCAACATCAGATGGCGCGCGCGGTGAAGTCGCAGGTTCACTCATGAGCGAAAGTCCAAAGCCCCTTTCGGGTATTAACGCGCTCAATTATCGGTCAATAGGCCGCCCAGACCTAAACATTTTTGATGGTATTCGCCCCATAAAATGCCGCATGCTCGGGCCCAGCCAGCACCCCAGCGCCTCAACCTATGAGCGGCTCTTTCGACCACGGGCATACTAGCCTCCAATCAAGACCGTGACCGGATGGTTAACAACTGCTCTATTATTGACCCGCAAACGGGCACCCAAAAGCCTGCCATCACCCCTCGGACGTGGGGTAAAAAAAGAGTGGTCAGTCTCATCAACTGCCCCTAATATGCACGCCCGAATTCGGTCCGACTCAGAGCGTCAATCTGCACATGCGCCCTCACCTTACGCCACTTTTAGCTTTGTATTTCAGCGCTTCCATTTTGCTCACGGGGCATGGCATTCAATTAGGGCTTGTCCCACTGCTCGCTGAATCGGAAGGATTTTCCGGCATCGACATAGGCCTCATGGGTTCTGCTTATTTTGCAGGCTATCTCGCGGGTTGCGTGTTTATTCCGCGGTTCATCAGCTGGGTAGGTCATGTTCGCGTCTTTTTGGTCCTTATCGCCGTTGCCACGGCAGCGCTCTTAAGTCTTACCTTAGATACATCCTTCATTCTGTGGTTTTGCAGCCGGTCTCTTGTGGGCTTTTGTCTCGCAGGCATTTATATGGTGATTGAATCCTGGCTGAATGAAGCGGCGACTCGAGAAAACCGTGGCCTGATCCTAGCCGTTTACACGCTCATCACGCTCGCCGCCATCGGTTTAGGACAAATCTTTTTAACGGTGTCCATGCCTTACCCCAAGCTCATGACGCTGGCAGCGATACTCCTATTGCTCGGCGCCGTCCCCATCGGGTTCAGCCGATCACCCTCGCCGCAGCCCATCGAGTCATTTCGATTGCGCTATGGCTCATCCTTTAAACGGGCGCGCGTGGCGTTCATAGGCGCTCTGAGCTGCGGCATTGTCACGTCGGGTTACTGGTCCATGGGAACATTCATTGCACAATCACTGGGACTCTCCATTGAATCAGTGATCTACTTCATGATCGCCCCGATGATCGGCGGGGCGCTGGTTCAGATACCCTTGGGGCGCCTATCGGACGCCATGGATCGGAGGAAAGTCTTATTGGGCTTGTCTCTCTTTGCGGCAGGCGTCAGTCTCATCGCAATCCTTGGCCCCACGGACGCCTGGCTTTTTGCAACCGGGGTGATGGCGCTCTTTGGCGCAGCGACCTTCCCGCTCTATGCCATTAGCCTTGCGCACGCCAATGACAGCAGTTCGTTTTCTGTTGTGCAAACCGCAAGTGCAATCTTGCTCACCTACAGCCTCGGAGCCGTCCTTGGACCGATCCTTGTATCTGTGGGCCAAATCATCACCCCCAAGGCCATGTTCTGGCTTACATTGATCGTGATGACACCCTTCGCGGCTTGGATCATGCTTCGAATTCAAGACCATGATCCCGATCGAGCACATTTCGAACCCTTTGTTGTCGCGCCGGTATCGTCACCCGAAGTATTTCAACTCTCAGATCAGATGGAAGGCGCCCACGAAACACACCCTTGAATGCTAGCCTCGGCCACGCGTCCGAGTGCGGCCCGAGCGCGCATTTTGTTCTAGGAATTCGATAATGAGACCGGCTAGATCCTTTTGCGTAACGCGTTCGATCCCTTCAAGACCCGGCGATGAGTTGACCTCCATGACCACCGGCCCGTGATTAGATCGAAGAATATCGACACCACACACATTCAGACCCATCGTCTTCGCTGCTCGCACGGCAGTTGAACGTTCCTCAGGGGTGATCCTAACTTCCGTCGCAGTTCCGCCGCGATGAATGTTGGATCTGAATTCCCCTTCTCTCGCTTGCCGCTTGATGGATGCCACAACTTTGTCGCCCACCACAAAGCAACGAATGTCAGCCCCTCCGGCCTCTCGAATGTACTCCTGAACCAATACAGACACATTCAAGCCAAAGAAACTTTGAATCACGCTCTCGGCCGCTTTACGAGTTTCAGCAAGCACCACACCAATCCCTTGTGTGCCCTGCAGCAATTTAATGACGAGGGGTGCACCGCCGACCATTTCTATCAAATCCGAGATGTCGTCAGGCTTGTTCGCAAAACCAGTGACGGGGAGTCCAATCCCCCGGCGAGACAATAACTGCATAGAGCGCAACTTATCTCGGGACCGACTAATGGCCACCGACTCATTTAAGGTATACACGCCCATCATCTCAAACTGTCTGGACACTGCTGTGCCGTAAAAAGTCACGGACGCACCAATTCTCGGGATGACCGCATCGAAGCCATTGAGGTCTCGACCCTTGTAGTGAATCCCTGGCCGATGCGAGGTGATATTCATGTAGCAACGAAGCACATCGAGTACTTCGACCTCATGACCCCGAGCTTCAGCGGCCTCAATCAATCGACGCGTGGAATAAAGGTTTTTATTACGAGATAAGATCGCAATTTTCATGCGTTGTTGCCCTTGGTCGTGGTCGAACTGGATCCTCGACCCAAAAGAAAGGTACGGGTGGGGTCAATCTGAAAGCCGAAGGCACGAAGAGCGTTACGACCCAAAAGCACCTTGGTGCGCATTCTGGATCGACTCGTCAACGTAAATTCCAATCGATGTGACTGCACGCCCATTTGAAGCAGAGTCTGCACAAGCGGTCGTGACTCTTCATGCCCGCCGGAGTCTCGAATCGTTCGCCACCCTAGCAGTGGCAGAGTTCGCCATGCCGGGCTGGGTTCGGCCTGGGTTTTCGCGAGCTTGAATCTCACCTCAGGTGTCGATCCATGCTCAAGAACTTCAAACGATTCAACGCCCAGGCAGGCTGTCAGGGCGCCCGTATCGAGCTTGGCGATGCGTAATCGATCGCTTAGCTCTTGGAGGTGCATGTACTCTTTCCAACCGACCACCATGACCTTTAACCCCAAAAAAGAGGCGCATCCTAGGGGCAAGCGTCTGATTTGGCAATGCTTTTTTATCGGACAACAGAGGCCCAATCACTGGGCAAAATTGAGCCGCAAGCCTTGGGACGGCCACTCGGTTTTCAGTAACTGACCTGTGGTCGACAAGGTGACAAAAGCGGTCTTCATATCGGGACCGCCGAACGCAATGTTGGTCGTTAGCACATCGGGCATAGGCACGAACTCGACACTCGATCCGTCCGGTGCGTGAATGCTGATACCCCCCGTGATCAGCGTTGCGACACACACATTGCCCTCGGCATCCACCGCCAACGAATCAAACATGTGGTAGTCGGCTCGCTGAGCCAACATGGCGCGCGGCCTCGTCTTATCAACTTCTCCGGGCGCGGTGAGGGGATAGGCCCAGACTCTGCCCGTGGGGGTTTCTGCAACATAAAGTGTCTTTTCATCAGGCGAGAGTCCAATGCCGTTCGGCCCCTCAAGCGGGAAGATGACCTCTGAAATCGAGGTTCCGTCTGGTCTGGCATACAGAACGCCCGTGCGATCACGGTTTCTTGGCCGGGTCTTCCCATGATCCGTAAACCAAAACCCACCCGTCCGATCGAAGACAATGTCATTCGGCCCCTTGAGCCGCTCACCGTCGCATGCCTCATAGACCGTTTCAAAAGCACCGGTCCTTAGATCTACTCGCTGAATTGAGCCGCCGATATAATCTTCAGGCTGCTCGCCGGGGAACACGCGCCCATCGCTTGCCACATGCCACTTAAACCCGCCGTTATTGCATACATAACAGTAACCATCAGGACCGAGGGCGGCCCCATTGGGGCCGCCACCCAGGCGGGCGACGACTTCTTGTTTACCGTCGGTTCCAACCCGTGTCAGAGTGCCACGCTGAATTTCAACCAAAATAACGGACCCGTCATCCATCACGATCGGCCCCTCAGGGAAGGCCAGTCCAGTTGTCACGATCTCCATTGCTGATCCTCAAAATGACTGATGTTGTGGCGCGCATTGGCGCCGTTCGCTCATAGTTCCGGTCGGCGTGCCTCAAGCGAGCGCTTGAAGCGCCTTATCGTCGTCTGCTTTGACCCATGGCTACAGGCCTCTGGTTCGCAGAGTTCACCAGGCGATAGCTGCCGCCTGGCCCAATCCAAGCCTGCGGCCCATCAAATTTAGAGCGCCTGATGAATCAACGTGCACGCCTGTTGCTCGACTAAACGCCGCCCTCGTGAGGGGTCGCATCGTACTTTTCGATCAGTGCTCTTAGCGCCTCGGCGACCTCATCGAGCGCGTCTTGGTCTGCGCCCCGCGCGACGAGGTTCGTTCCATATCCTTGCTCACGAAAAAAGGGGTAGGACCCAATATCCACCGTTGGGTACGCTGCCTGAATAGACTCGAGCTCTTGGGCGACCTGACTTTCGCCCAAGAAGGCGCCAACGGTCACTGATCGAACGGGACGCCCACCGGGGAGACGCGCCTTGGTGAAGGTGCTCGCCATCGCTTGCATGACACTTGGCACCCCCGCCATCACAAACACATTCTCGATTTGAAATCCGGGTGGCCCACCCGAAGGATTCTCAATCAGGGTTGCCCCCTGCGGGATCCTCGCCATACGCAATCGTGATTCCATGACCTCCGGCGGCGCTTCCCTTCGCTTGATCAGAGCCACCACATCGGGATGAAATTCAAGCGGCACACCAAATGCGAGCGCGATACTGTCTGCCGTGATGTCATCATGGGTGGGCCCGATACCGCCGGTCGTGAAGACGTAGTCGAATGCCGCACGGCAATCATTCACTGTGTCAACAATGGTCGATTCAATATCGGGAATTACCCTTGCCTCACGCATCTGAACACCTAACTCATTCAGCACCTGACTCAAATGCGCGAGGTTGGTGTCTTGGGTTCGACCCGACAGGATCTCGTTCCCAATGATGATCAAACAGGCCGTGACCACGTCGCTACCTTGAGCCATATCTACATCTCCACTCTTCATTCCCTTTGCTTGCGCCAGCGGCGCGCATCAAGCGCTGGTTCGCCCACCCAATAACTGAGCATTTGGCATTTACTCGGCATCGCTCACTGTCACGAGGCGCAATGGTCAACGACCATAAATCACATCGAACACCACAGCAATCCATTCGTTACGAGACCCGTATTCACTGGTACCATGCGCTGTCGCATTCAACCACCTAGCCTCGGAAAAAAATGAAGCCTGCAGCTGAAGAACTCGACCATATCCTGATCAAAGGTGCCAAAGAGCACAATCTCAAAAATGTTGAGGTGGCAATACCCAAACGAAAGCTGGTGGTACTCACGGGCGTCTCGGGGTCGGGCAAATCCTCACTCGCCTTCGACACACTCTATGCCGAAGGCCAGCGTCGTTACGTTGAGTCGTTGTCCGCCTATGCTCGCCAATTTCTAGGCCAGATGGAAAAGCCCAAATACGACACCATTCGCGGATTGTCTCCCACCATTTCGATCGAACAAAAGACCACCAGTCGTAATCCTCGTTCCACCGTGGGGACCATCACGGAAATTTCAGATTACCTGCGCGTGCTGTTCGCGCGCATTGGGCACCAGCATTGTCATCAGTGTGGCGACGAGGTGTCCGGACAAACCGCAGAAAAAATTGTGCTCGAGTTAATGCGCCAGCCTGAAGGCACCCGTGTGATACTCATGCAAAGCTTGTTGGTCAATCGCAAGGGGGAGCACCGAGAACTCATTGAGACCGCGCGCGGTGCGGGTTTCGCCCGCCTGAGGGTGGACGGCGAACTGATCGCTATCGAAAATCTGACTGCTTTGGACAAGCGCAAAAAGCACACCGTCGAGGCCGTTATCGATCGTCTTGCGATTCGCGAAGGTCAGCGTGAGCGTCTCACTGAGAGTGTGGAGCAGGCACTGAACCTGGGCCAGGGCGTGATGGTCGCTGAAATCAATGGTAAGGATCGCGTCTTCTCTGAACATCTTGCTTGCGATCGATGCGGCATCTCTTTCCCATCGTTGACGCCACAGTCCTTCTCATTTAACAGCCCACAAGGCATGTGCCTTGACTGCAATGGCCTGGGAACACAGGTCGCATTTGATCCAAATCTCGTGATTCCAGATGCATCGCTCACGCTGCGCGCTGGCTGCCTTAAGCCTGTCGGAAAAATCGAGGCGCACAGTAAATCCATGTCGGCAACCTTTCACCGTCAAATGTTTGCCCATCTCAAGATTCCGCTTGATAAGCCATGGACGAAGCTCACCGAACAGCAACAACGCACGGTGCTTTATGGCACGGGCGACAAGCGCTACACCGTCGAGTGGGCGGGTTACGGGACCACTCATTCACGCTACGAGGGGTTGCTCAACCGGTTGATGCGGCGATTTCGAAATACACGCTCGGAGGGCATGAAGCGCTGGTATTCCCAATTTTTGGCAAATACCCCCTGCGATGTCTGCGATGGCGATCGACTAAGGTCAGAGAGCGCCGCCGTCAAGGTCGGTGGTCAAAGTATGGTCGACGTCTCGGCCATGACCATTGAAGAGGCCTTTCATTTTTTCGAGGGCTTGAAACTCAAGGGGGCCGACAAGGAAATTGCCACAGAGCTCTTGAAGGAAATCCAAGGGCGGCTCAGCTTCCTGGTCTCCGTGGGTCTCTCGTACCTGTCGCTCAATCGTTTGGGACCCACGTTATCCGGCGGAGAATCACAACGTATTCGTCTTGCAAGCCAGGTGGGTAGCGAGTTGTCAGGCGTGATTTACATTCTGGATGAACCGAGCATTGGATTGCACCAACGAGACAATCAGCGACTGCTCGATACGCTGCTCAAAATGCGAGACATTGGCAACACGGTGATCGTGGTGGAGCACGATGAGGACACCATACGAGCGGCCGATCATGTGATTGATTTCGGGCCAGGTGCGGGCACCAAGGGGGGTGAGGTGATCTTTCAGGGTACCCCTAAGGCGTTGCAGCGAGACAAGGCTTCGCTGACAGGCGCCTACCTGTCCGGCCGACGCAGTATCGCCGTGCGCGAAATCCCGCGACACTTTGAACGGACGCTCCAAATTTCGGGCGCAAAAGAGAACAATCTGAGAGATATCGATGTCGCCATTCCGCTTGAGGTCTTGGTTGCGGTCACTGGCGTTTCGGGGGCAGGCAAGTCGACCTTAATTAATGACATTCTCTACCCCGTTCTGGCTAGGCACTTTCATGGAGCCCAAGCACGCGTGGGGCGGCACACCAATGTCGATGGGCTCGCTCACCTGGACAAGGTGGTTGCAATCGATCAAAAGCCCATCGGACGCACGCCAAGGAGTAACCCCGCCACCTACATCAAAGTGTTTGACGAGATCAGAAAATTCTTCTCGCTTCTTCCCGAATCCCGGACCCGAGGCTATTCGCCCGGCCGCTTCTCTTTCAACGTCAAAGGCGGTCGATGCGAATCATGTCAAGGCGATGGCGTCATCAAGATTGAGATGCATTTTCTCTCTGATGTTTATGTCAAATGTGATGCTTGCCAGGGCAAACGCTTTAACGATGCGACCCTGGATGTGAAATACAAAGGTAAATCCATATCCGACGTACTGAACATGACCATCGCGGAATCCGTCGAACATTTTTCAGAGCACCCAAAAATACTCAA
>CAYZUV010000011.1:7291-23258 GCA_964481245.1 uncultured Pseudomonadales bacterium | reverse complement strand
GACGGTCTCCGACTAGACCGCTTGTGGTAACATCCGCCGCCTCAACGCGCTCACCGCGGCAACCTTTGATCGGGTATCGATAGATGGTTTCCAGTCGAGCCATGGCATCCTCGCTATCCATTCAGTGCTAAAGAGTATAGGCGCCAAGCTTCATGCAAAACACCGTTATCGTCCCCGAGCGCTTTAAAGGACCACCGCAATCGGGCAACGGCGGTTATGTCAGCGGCGCTTTCGCAGCATTTTTGCCTGCGAAACCCGACCGCTGCCCTGAGATTACGTTGCGATCGCCCATCCCACTGGACACCCTGATGAGAATCGAGCCACTCAACGATCACGAGACCGGCGAGGTGCGGGTGATGCACGAGCAAACGCTAATCGCCGAATGTAGAATGATTGAGTCTCCCTTCGAGACTCTAGCGATACCGCCCTGCCCTGATCCGCAACGCATTGAAGCTGCCCTGCCTAATTCACTCGCTTTCAAACAAAATATCAATCCACTATTGCCCAACCAACAGGGCTTTCATCCCATTTGCTTTTGCTGTGGTGCCGAACATGAGACCGGGCTTCGTGTCTTCCCCGCCCCCCTCGAGGAAGGTCACGTGGGTGCGCTTTGGGCAACCGAAGAAGCCTGGGGTGTCGAGGGTAGGATTCCCGAGCCTTTTTTATGGACTGCGTTGGATTGCCCCGCTCAATTTGCCTATATGAATCAATCCATCAAGACAGGATTGATGGGCAGAATGACTGCAGAGATCCTAAGTCTCCCTGTGGCTGGACAGACGCTCATCGTCTCGGCTTGGACAACAGCTATCGAAGGGAAAAAGCATTTCGCCGGTTCAGCGATCTTTGATCTAGATCAAACCTTGCTGGCAAGGGCCATAACCGTGTGGATTGGCGGTGAACCACTCAGCTCTTAGTGGCCTCAAGCATCAACTGCTCTGAGCTCGCTCATAGCGTCTCGGCTGATGCGGTAGGCACTGCCAAAAAAGAGCCAGAGCAGGACTGCAGCAACGACCAAATCTGGAATCGGAGAGGCGGTTAGATAGACCATCGCTGCGGTCACCAGGACGGCGATACCCTCCGCCACGTCATTTCTCGAGCACAGCCACACCGAGGCCATATTCACATCATCGCCTCGAAGGGGCGTCAGCATCGCCAAACACACACCATTCGCGACAAGATTGATGGCGGCAGCAATGGCCATTCCCACAGCCAACGGCGTTTGTGGATCCATACTTCGGCCAATCAACTGAGCAAGGACAAAGAGCCCAGCAGCAAATATGAGCAAGCTCTTGAGCATGGCCGCTCTCGCTTTCATTCGCGCGCCTAGACCGATCACCGCCAAACTCACCGCATAAGCCAGTGCATCGCCTAAATTATCGAGGGTACCCGAAAGCAGCGCGGTCGAGTGCGTTACAAAGGCTGCAAAAACCATCATGGCAAACGCTGCGAGATTGATCACCATCACACGGGATAGAACTTTTCGCTGCCTTGCCTCAAGCACAGACATATCCATGGATTGGCACCCACATTCGCTCATAGCATTCGGCCTTTCATGTTCACTCTGCCTTTAATCGATTGCGTTGTAGTATCAATCTCTGACTCCGACTCCAGCTCCGAAGAGCGCGAAAATGATTCATCGCTCACACTCTCAGTCATTAGGCCCCCGCGCCCAACCCAACTCATCTTCGACTCAACAACTGGTATTCAACTCAAAATCTGCGTTATGGTAGCGGCGCGAAGTATAGGACGTTGGCATGGAAACGTTAAGAAAATCCATTCATCCTGAGGTGGGCGCAACCTGGCAGTCGCTGGCTGAAACCCACCTTTCTGAACTCGACACCGACCAAGCGGTGAGTCAATTACAGAGCTGGAATTTGCATATTTTTGCCAGGCGGATCGCTCCTCGAAATGGTCAACCAGCAAACCCTATTCTGCCGAGTGATATTGTCTTCTTAGAGCCACCGCTCGCTTAAGGACAGATACCTGCGCCGCGTTTAGAACCTCGGGACGCTCGGTGTTTTCGACCGACCGAGCCGCGTCAATCAGCGATCACAACCCAACTTGACGGGAAGCCCCTTAATGAATCACGAAGAAGCTGTCATAAAAACCGTGAACCTGGGCGCAGCGCACGAGGGTCATGTTGAATTGCTGGTAACGCTTCGATTCCCAACCGGCGGTGAATCTGTCATCTGTCTAGACCCGATGAGCTCCACCCGACTGATGGATCTCGCCGGGGCACAGCAAATGGAAGACCTGATCGGTTGTGGTTGGACCCTGGTTCGGGATGCCATCAGCGCAGCGCATCAGACCACCGACTCACTGAGTCTGCGGCCTTGTCGCTGATCGCGTCCCGCAGCGCGGGGCCGATCAGGCGACGGTGCAAGCGGCTAGGGATCAGACCTCGCGATTCATCCCTCTATCTCAGCACAAGAGCGATAGAAAAAGCCGATCGAAGTTTCTCGGAATAGTCGTGGCTCCCGTCTTGCCCCGCTGAAACCTGACTCCCCCGGCATGGCTTGCATTATCCGTGGTTGCCGGTTGGTCGCCATGATTTCTGCGAGCTCACGGTTCAGACTGAGACCCTGCCCGCTCGCATCGGATGCAGAAATGATGCGTCATTTAGCCGATCTGATGCGGTTGATTTGCCGGTCTGGGTTGCTTATCGTCAACGACACTCACGGGTCGACGCGACGCCCAAAGAAGGTCAAGCCACTCAGGCTGAGAGCGCGTGCCTCTCGCTTTCTGCGCCGCGTCGAACCATAAATTGACGAAACAGGAATCATTCACATGACCTACGACACCATCATCAAGCAAGGCACCATCGCCGACGGAACAGGTCAACCACTCTTTAAAGCCGATATCGGGATCCAGGGTGACCGCATTACAGCCCTTGGCGACTTGCCTGACGACGCGCATCGGATCATTGATGCAGAGGGCATGATCGTCAGCCCTGGCTTTATTGATCCTCACACCCACTTCGATGCCCAATTACTCTGGGACGGGGCCGCAAAGCCTGCCCTCGCTCACGGCGTAACCACCATTGTTCCTGGGAATTGCTCGCTATCGCTCGCCCCCCTCAAGGCGGAACATCGAATGAAGTTAGTGGGCATGTTCAACCAGATCGAAGAGATGCCGTTCAAAGCCTTTAAAGAGGGCGTGGAGTGGAATTGGGAAACATTTGAAGAGTACGTGGCGCGAATCTCCGCTGGACTCGCCATCAACGTTGCGCCCCTGGTGGGACACAGCCTGTTAAGACTTTGGGTCATGGGGGACGACTCCATGACCCGTGCGGCCTCTCCCGATGAAATTGCTGCCATCGGCAATCTTTTGGAGACCTGCCTTGCCCATGGCGCCATCGGATTGTCCACCAGTTTTGTCGACATGGATGAGCAACTGCAGCCGGTTCCGAGCCGATATGCGGATACCGATGAATTAGATGCGCTGTGTGCCATCTTGTCTAAGCATCAAAAAATTCTTCAGGTGGTCCACGAGTTCTATGACACTGATCTGACGCTGGCTCGAATCGATCAACTTGCAGATTTATCTCTCAAACATGACATCACAACCACCTTGTCCCCGTTGTTCGTCAATCAGGACAACCAGGCCGGCGTGAGCAAAGTGATGGAACGGGTACATGCGCAGCATGCAAGAGGTGCGAGGGTTTGGCCACAAGTCCAAACGCGACCGATCGACATCAGCTTTTGTCTCGAAGTCCCCAGCCTGCTCTTTATCCGATATCCCACTTGGTACCAATTGCTAAGATTCTCAACACCAGAGGCTATCCTTTTGGCGCTCAAAACGCCTGAGACACGTGCCAAACTAGAGAAAGAGATCGAACCCATGATGCCACTCTGGGCGATGCTCAAATTGCGGCGAGTAGAGCACGATGCCAATCAACACCTGGTTGGCAAGACTTTGGCCGAAATTGGCGAGCTGCGCGGGGTGACCCCGCTGGTCGCGATGATCGATCTATCCATTGAGGAAAACTTACGGGCGCATTTTTTAGCCGCCGATATGGGACACAATATGGACGATGTGGTGGGCCCCCTCCTGAATGACGAGCGAGTCATGATCGGCGCAAGCGACGGTGGCGCGCACATCCTGTCGTTCTCGACCTATGGTGACACTGGCTATCTGTTCTCGCGGTTCGTACGAGACAACGCTCAGATCTCAATAGAAGCGGCTGTCCACAAAATCACGCAAGCCCCTGCCCAAATATGGAACATTCAAGATCGCGGCGTGATTGCGCCAGGCAACATTGCAGATATCACGATTTTTGATGCCGATGCCATTGGCCGCGGAGACGAATACTACGTCCAGGATGTCCCTGGCGAAGGCTTCCGTTACGTGCGAGATGCACTGGGCATTCAGCAAGTCTTAGTGAGCGGCAAGGTGGCTTATAGCAGTGCCGAAGGCTATACCGGCGAAGCTTGCGGCCAAATTGTCTAGGACTCGCTTAACATCGAAGCCCCTTCGTAAATGCAAGGAATTTTGAGTGATCAATCGACGCAAAGTAGCCACTAACGGCATCGAGCTCTCCATTCTCGAGGCCGGACGCGGGCCCCTCGTACTGCTGGTTCATGGCTTCCCCGAAGCTGCCTATTCCTGGAGACATCAACTGCCAGCACTGGCGGCGGCCGGTTTTCATGCGGTCGCACCCGACATGCGAGGCTACGGCGAGAGCGATCGCCCAAACGAAATCGAGGCTTACAACCAGTGGGCGGTTTCCCACGACATTTTAGGGCTCATTACCTCCCTGGGTTACGAGCAGGCAGTCGTCATAGGCCATGATTGGGGTGCGCCCACAGCGTGGAACTGTGCCTTACTTTCACCTGACCGAGTCAAAGCAGTCGGTGCGCTCTCGGTGCCTTTCTCACCCAGAGGCACTGAGCCTCCGCTCCCCATGTTGCGCCGCATCTTTGAGGGCCAGTTTTTCTATCAGCTTTACTTTCAAACGCCGGGCGTCGCTGAAGCAGAGTTTGAGCAAGATATCGAGGTCAGTCTCCGAAAGTTTTATTACCTGGGTTCGGGTCTTGCCGACCCTGCGAAGCTGGGCGGCGAACGCACGCCTGATGATGACCTTTTAAGCGCAATCGTCGATCCGGGGGATCTGGCGCCATGGTGCAATCAAGACGAACTCGATGAATACGTTCGTTCTTTTCGAATCAGCGGCTTTCGTGGTCCACTCAACTACTATCGAAATCTGGATCTTTCCTGGGAAAAGTTCGCTTCAACCCCGCAAAAAATCCAACAACCCGCCATGTTTGCTGCAGGCGACAAAGACGGTGTGATCATCATGGCTAAAGCTGCACTAGATGCCATGCCGAACCACGTGCCAGATCTAAGAATCAATACGTTAATTCCAGGGGCCGGTCACTGGACGCAGCAAGAGGCACCCGATGAGGTGAACGCCCTCATGCTGGATTTCCTCAGTTCGTTAGAATAGCGACGAGTCCATTGATCGAATCAGACGGCTAAATGAATCATCACTCTGACAGCAAACCTTCAGTGGCCATCACCGGTGCAGGCATCTGTGGTTTATGCTGCGGTGTCGCACTAGCCCAAGCCGGACATTCAGTGACCATCATTGAACGAGATACCGCGCTACCTGAAGGCGATGCAGACGCCATTTTCTTCGAATGGATTCGTCGTGGCGCCTCTCAATTCAAACACCCCCACGCCTTTCTTGGTGTGATGAGCAATTTACTGTCTGAGATGTTCCCCGATTTGATCGACGATTTTTGGGCTGCAGGCGCTCGCAAGATCACCTTTGCGGACATGCTGCCGGAACCCCTCATGCATACCGCATCGATGACGGAAGAAGACGAGCGACTCTGGCTGCTGATGTGTCGGCGGGCGACCATGGAGATGGTTTTGCGTCGTTACGCAGAACGACAGCCTGGACTGACGTTGCTCTCCGGGGTGCGCGTGAATCGCGCCGAGATTAATACATCAGGCCCGTTTGCTCGGATCGACGGCTTAGAAATTCAGACCTTAGGTGAATCCAGCGATCCATCCAATCTCCATGCGGATCTTTACATTGATGCCGCAGGGCGTGGCTCGCACTTCAAACGCTGGTTTGAATCGGCGGGCCTGCATGTTGAGAGCGAAAGTCATGATGCCGAGATTGTTTATTACACCCGCCACTATCGGCTGCGCGAGGGTGTTGACGAACCTCCGCGTCGAGGCAAGCATCGCAGTGCCGGCGATCTTGGTTATCTAAAATTCGGTGTCTTTCCCGGCGAAAACGGGCATTTTGCAGTGATCATTTGCGTGCCCAAAGCAGACGCTGCGCTCCACACGGCAGTGAAGGACAACGACGCGTTCGATGCCATCTGCCGCGCCATCCCCGGACTCAATCCTTGGGTGAGCGAGGCGTCGAGCGTGGCCACGACTGACGCATTCGGCATGGGCAACATCAAGGCTGAATGGCACGACTATGTCTCTGAAACAGGGCCCTTGATTGAGAACTATTTTGCCGTGGGTGACAGTGCTGTTCGAACGAACCCACTTTATGGTCGGGGATGCAGCACAGGGATCATTCATAGCCACCTGCTGCGGCAAGTGTTGAGCGAGGATCTATCTCCGGCTGATCGTGCACGCGCATTCCACGATCGTTCAAGAGCGCGTCTTAGACCCATTTGGGAAGCCAGCCTCAAGGAGGACCGTGCGGCCATCAAGCGGGCACACCGCATTTTGGAAGGCGCATCAAGCCAATCCTTCTCATTCAAGCGCTGGCTGCAAGCCAGTCTTGGAGATGCAATCAATCGAGCATCTCAGGAATATTTAGTGGTCTTTCGGGGTGCCATGCGTACATTCAACTTAATGGAACAACCCGGTGACTTCTTAAAAGAACGGAAAGTTCAATTATTGATCTTGTGGACCCTGCTAACGGGCGGCAAGAAGAATAAGGCGGCTCGCTTCGTGGCGGGTCCCGATCGCGAAGGTATGCTCGCTGAGTTGGCGGCGCTTGAGGAAAACTGCGCCTTTCAAGATGCGCTTTCGTCCGCGCGCGCCGCCGCCTCGTGAAATTACGCCCGTTGACGCCGGCCGTTGGCGCGGAGATTGAGGATATTGATCTCAGCCTTCCTCTCACCGAATCCCTCAGTCAGGCGCTAAGAGATGCCCTACTGGCTCATCACGTCCTGGTGATTCGGAACCAAACCCTGAGTCGCGTCCAGCATAGTGCGATCGCGGAATGTTTTGGCCCGCTCCACATTCACCCTTCCCGCAAGCACTTACCGGCCGACCAACACCCAGAGCTTTTCCTCATCGATATCAAACCAGACGCGACGCAGAGCAATGGTGAAACTTGGCATGCAGACATCACCTGTGAGGCAACGCCGCCGCTCGCATCACTGCTTTATCTCACCGAGATTCCGAGTAACGGCGGCGGCGATACGTTGTTCACCAATATGCATCTGGCTTTCGATGAGCTCTCTTCAGACCTCAAGTCGCTGCTTTTAAAGCAAGTGGCTTTCCATGATGGTGAGCAAGACCTCCGGCAATACGGCATTCGACTCAAGCCTGGCCAGACTTATCCTGCCCATCCTCACCCAGTGGTGATCCGCCACCCGACTACAGGTGCGCCAACGCTCTACGTCAATGAGAGCTTTACTTCACATATCATCGGTATGGCGTCGTGGGAATCGTCGATGCTGCTGACGGGTCTTTTCAACAGAATCAAAGCCAACGTCAGGAACCAATGCCGCGTCCAGTGGCGGCCTGGCACCTTAACGATTTGGGATAATTACAGTGTTCAGCATCAGGCGGTATTCGACTATCAAGGCCACCGTCGCTATGGCGAGCGACTGACAGTCTCGGCACCCGGTGCACCCGAGGCATGGGTCCCTCCCTCGAGCGCTTAACGCGCAGCGCGGGCTGAAAACTCATCCCCAGGCGGTTAGGCCTTTGGCACCCAGCCCGCACACCAGCCGGGGCCAGCGACCAAGCGGTTTTGGAACAATTGGCAGCTGCCCCAATCATCCTTCTTCTCGCTCAGACCATAAAAACGGCAGTTATCGCAGATCTGATCTGCACCCTTCACGCCCATTTTGTCGGTTCGTGTTGCCTTGGTGCCATCCTCTACGTAGCGCAAAGCCTTCGCAGTGGGATCATCTTCTGGCACTTTGTCTGCGGCTCGGGCGACCGACACATTCAAAGCTGGGATCAACGTGAGGGCGCCGGCGGCGCCCAAGTGCTTAATAAAGGTTCGTCTTGTCGTCATAAATCAGGCTCTCACTGTCTTTTAATATGTCTGCTCTTATCTAAGTCTCGGATTCTGAAGACTCCAAGCGACCAAGTTTTTCATTATGACTGGCCGCTAGGTAACCACCGCACATTTTAACCTATAAAGACCATAGAGCATTGTCTCCGAACGCGGCCCTCATTAGGTCACCCGCTGGCGCTTGGAAAAACGGGGCGCCTTATATTGCTCTTGCTCCAAGACCTCCTGAAGTATCGTTAAGCAACGCTCTATGTCCTGGTAGCCATTGACCAGTGGGTGGACGCCGAGTCGCAGGATGTCAGGGGCTCTAAAGTCACCAATCACCCCATGTTCGATCATGGCTTGCACAATGGCATACGCTGACGGATGGTGAAAACTCACATGCGAACCCCGATCTGCAGGTGCACGAGGTGTTGCTAGCGCAAGGTCAAGGCCTCGCTCGGCCACACCCTCAATCAGACGCTCCGTGAGCAATCTCGATTTCGACTGGGCAGCATGAAGATCCAGATCGAGGAATAGACCAAGGGATGCATACGCCGCCGTCATAGCCAGGATAGAGGGCGTACCGGTTAGAAACTGACGTACACCTTTTGCGGGCTCATAGCCATGGGCGAATGCAAAAGGGTCTTGATGCCCCATCCAACCCCAAAGCGGCTGACTGAATTGATCTAGCAAGCGCTCAGCAGCATAAATAAAGCTGGGGCCACCAGGCCCACCGCATAGGAACTTGTACGTGCACCCAGTCGCAAAATCCACACCAGCCGAGCTAAGCTGAAGCGGCATCACGCCGGCACTGTGCGCGAGATCCCAGATCACGAGCGCACCCTTATCATGCGCGCGTGATGTCCATTCTTTGAGATCGAATTTCTCACTGCTCACATAATGAACATGACTTAACACAATGACTGCCGTCTCATCGTCCAGCGCTTGACTGAGCGCTGACCGAGGCACCGTGTGCAGCACCATGCGCTTCTCGCCCATGAGTCGAGCCAGCCCTGCCGCCACGTAGCCATCGGTGGGGAATTGGCCCTCCTCCATCAGCACCTTAGTCCTAGGCGCTGCCGCCTGCAGGGCAAGCGCAATCAATTTGATGAGATTGACCGAGATCGAGTCACAGGCAATGACTTCGTGTGGCTGGGCACCGAGAACGCGGGCGATTCGCGCACCCAAGCGTTCTGGTAGCCCGATCCAATCAGATTGGTTCCATCCACTGATCAGCTGATCACCCCACTCATCGTTGAGTAATCGATGCATGGCGGATGGCACGTGCTTGGGCAGTGGCCCGAGGGAATTGCCGTCCAAATAAATCAAACCCTCTGGGAGATTGAATTGCTCACGATAGTGACCCAAGGCATCGTCTGCATCCTGTCGCGCGGCCCGCTCCATTGATGCTAGCTCAGTCGTCTCTCGGTTCACTGGCGGGCTCCAACCGGCTGCCCGTCCCTTGAGACCAAATCTGAGAGGATTTGTGCCAGCGATTCACAAGCCGGGTGACCCGGAAGTAAGGCATCAAAATGGCCGATGCCTTCCATGACAATACACTCGCCCTTTCGTTCACTCGCGTAGCCTTGGGTTTGGTCCGCTGGCACGATAGGATCGAGCGCCGCCGCGATCACGAGCTCTTTCGACCACGTCTCACCGAAACGCGGCGAGATGTCGCGAGGGTTGACGACCTCACCTGCGGTGATCAGCGCTTCGACCATCACCTGGCAGGACCCCGAACCTTGACCATAGGCCTCGAGGTCAGTAATCGGCGCTAAGGCAACGACCGCATCAAACTCAAAGGTCTCTCGATCGCCCAAGTGATCAGCGCTGCAGCCCAACCCTTTGGCGTTCAACCAAAGCGCAAGGTGGCCCCCAGCCGAATGACCAAACACAACCAACCGCGCCCCACGTTTCAAAGCCAGTGCTTTCGCACGTGCGACCGCGCTCAAGATATCGGTGAAGGTCCCCGGCCAACCTGCGCCCTGATCTCCACAGCGACGATATTCGGGCAAGACAGACGACAGGCCTTGATCCGCAAAATAGGTACACAAAGGCCGCAGATGCACGCGGTCAAAATCGGCGGACCAACAACCTCCATGAATGACGCATACGAGAATCTCTTCGACCTCGTCTCTCGAACTTTGTTGAGACACCGTCTGCTCTTCGGATCGGACGTCTGTTGCAATCGCATTTTGATTGGCGGGCGCGCGCTTGTTCGATCCCTTTGAACTCGGCGCGGTTTTCGCCCACCAAATCCAGTCGGGGGTCAATCCATCAAACGGATCCGTCACGACATCGGGGGGTCGGTAAGGCGCCTGCAGCAAACTTTCAAACGTGATGGGAGGCATCAGACTACGCCATTGGATCGCCGCGCTACAGGCGGAAATGCTTTTTGCCTTCGTGAACAGGCGCCCCTTGACGTTACGCTCATGAGCATCAATGATCCAAGCAAAAGGAGTCCGTATGTTACAAGAACTCAATGACAAAGTGATTTGGGTGACAGGCGCCACATCCGGCATTGGTGAAGCTGCCGCGATCCATCTGAGCCAGGGAGGCGCTACGGTCATCGCGTCCGGCCGGAGGGCCGAACGGCTCGATGCGCTCGCTGAGCAACTCGTAGAACCATTTCATCTCGCGCCACTCGATGTCGCAGACGAGCAAGCCGTCAATGAATGCGCGGAATATATCATCGAGACCTACGGCCGCATTGATGTCCTCGTTCACAGTGCCGGGCTTAACATCACGGAGCGCAGCTGGGACCAGATCAGTCCAAGCGGCTGGAACGAAGTTATTCAGGTCGATCTCAACGGCGCTTTTTACTGCAACCATGCGGTCCTCGGCGCCATGCGCGAACAAGGCGATGGCTTAATCATCAACATTTCCTCTTGGGCCGGCCGTTTCGTAAGTCGCGTGTCAGGCGGCGCCTACTCGGCGGCCAAACACGGATTGAATGCCATGACTGAGAGCATCAATCAGGAAAACTGTCAGCACGGTATCCGGGCCACCGCGCTTTGTCCTGGTGAAGTAGCGACCGAGATATTGGATCGCCGACCCGTGCCAGTTTCGGCGGAGGATCGCGCTCGAATGGTTCAATCTGAGGACGTCGCCGAGCTGATCGCTTTCATCGTTCGCACGCCAGCCCATGTCTGTCTTAACGAGATCACCATCAGCCCGACGTGGAATCGAGGCTATATTCGAGGGGGATGATATGAAAATTGGTCTGGGTATTTTTGCCACTGATTACACCATCGATATCGGTGAGCTCGCCATGCTCGCGGAAACGAATGGGTTTGAGTCTCTATTAATTCCGGAACATACCCATATTCCAACCTCCAGGCAGAGCCCATGGCCAGGGGGCGCGGACCTCCCCAAGGAGTACTACCACACCTTTGATCCCTTTGTTGCGCTTTCAATCGCGGCTGCAAAAACATCAACGCTGAAACTCGGAACCGGCATCTGCTTACTCCCGCAAAGAGACACCATTACCACAGCAAAATCGGTCGCGAGCCTCGAACGACTCTCGAATGGACGATTCATTTTTGGTGTTGGCGCGGGCTGGAATCGAGAAGAACTCGAGCATCACGGAACGGCCTTTTCAACGAGATTCAAACGCCTCGAGGAACAGCTTGCAGCGTGTCGCTTACTCTGGGGCGAGGGTGCCGCTCGGTTCAAAGGCGACTATGTCAGCTTCAGTGAGTCGGTCTGTGCCCCAAAACCATTAGGGCACGTACCGATTCTTATCGGCGGCGAATCTGACCACACCTTGCGACGCATTGCTCGCCTAGGTGACGGTTGGCTACCCCGAGCGCGCCATGGATTCGACGCGGCGTTAGAGCTCGCACGATTTGCTCGAATCGCAGAGAAAGAAGGTCGGGACCCAAGCACACTCACCACGACGCTGTTTGGTGCGCCCCCGGTCCCTGAGGTGCTGGATGGCTATCGCTCAGCCGGCGTTGACCGTGCGATCATCATCCTCAGATCAGACCCTGCAGAACAGGTCGCAAAGACCGTTGCTGACATCACGGGCCGCTTGAAATCGTCTTTTCTCTAAAGCGAACCTTCCCCTAAAACCAGGCCTCGATGAGTTTGGGTCCTCGCTCGCGCATCGCAAGTCCAAAATGATCGTTAAACGCCTTGGAGGAATCGACTCGCACGGCGTCAAGTCCCATGCCCTCTGCCAACTTTACGAAATCCAAATCCGGTTCACCTAAATCCAACATTTTCAGCGTCTCACGATCCATGGATTGCGCGCCCACCCTCGAAAGCTCAACTTGTAAGATCTGATACTTCCGATTGGCAAAGATGACGACGCAGATATCAAGTTGTTCACGGACCATGGTCCAGAGCGCTTGGATGGTGTACATCGCACCACCATCGCCATGCAGGCATACGACCTTTCGATGATCATCGGCCACCGCGGCGCCTATCGATACGGGCAGCCCATAGCCAATAGATCCCCCAGTCAGAGAGATCCAGTCGTGAGGTTCGCTCGCTCGCGTCATAGGCCCAAGAAAAGCACCCGACGTCGCGCTTTCGTCTACGACGATGGCATTCGTTGGCAGGTAATGTCCCACCGCACGGGCAACCGCCTCAGGCCCAAACTCACCCGTCGACAACTCGGGCTTAGCGAGCACAATACGCTCAGCTGACACGCCGGCTGCCCCCACCTCGTGAGCCAACCGCGTCAGCGCATCAAGCGCATCATCTTCAACAGCAGCCAGCGTGTGGCATTGACAGTTTTCCGGGTAAAACTCGCTAGGCTTACCCGGATAGGCAAAAAACCCAACCGGGGCTTTGGTGCCCACCATAATCAACTGTTCAGCGGCCTCAAGTTGGACGGTTGCTTGCTCGGCAAAGTAGCCCAATCGCTCAATGTCAGCTCGCCCTTCGCCTCGTGCCAATTTCGGCGTGAAGGTATCACAGAAAACCTTTGCGCCTGTGGCCTGACAAATCTGGCTTGCTAACGCCAACCCATCTTCACATAGGGCTTGGTTCGACATCAGCAAATAGGTCGTTCTACCGTTCTTTAGCCACTCACTGGCCGTGCGAATCATGGAATCATCAACCGTAGGTCGGTTAGGCACGGGTAACGCATCAACCGGTGAGACTGATTCATCCCAGGCACAATCTGCGGGGATGATCAAGGTCGCGATCTGACCGGGAGCGGACTGCGCCACTTGGGCTGCCTCTGCAGCAGCCTGAGGTAGCATCGCCGCTGAAGGCACGGTTTGAAACCAATGAGACACAGGCGCAGACAACCCTTCGATATCAGAGTTGAGCGGCGCATCGTATTTCTTATGGTAAGTTGCATGGTCACCGATCAGGTTGATCACCGGAGAATAGGCTTTTTTGGCGTTGTGAAGGTTCGCCGATGCATTAGAAAGACCAGGTCCCAAATGGAGTAATGTCAGCGCAGGTTTGCCTGCAATGCGGGCGTACCCGTCTGCAGCGCCTGAACACACACCCTCGAACAAGCCCAAGACAGCGCGCATCTCTGGATTTTTTCCAATGGCCGAAACCATGTGCATCTCTGACGTGCCAGGATTAGCAAAACAAACCTCAACCCCTGCATTAAGAAGCGTGTGCAACATACTCTCGGCGCCATTCATCATTGGGTGTCCTTTCTATCTTTAGGCCAGCAATATACCGACCCAGCCTGCCCTGCACCAGCTGCAACGCGCCAGTTTCGCCGCATCTTTTTTGCGCGCCTGACCCAGAGACGCCAGCGCGAGAATAGATTGAGCCACCTTCGCGACAAAGGCCTATGCTAAAGTCTCGGCATGCAAGCAAACGTCCAATTCGAACAAACATACCGGCAACTGCCCGAACGTTTTTACTCCAACGAGTACCCAAAGCCAGCTAGCGCGCCCTCATTGCTCGCCTTCAACGAGGATCTAGCGGTCTCTCTGGGTTTACCCAATGATTGGATCGCAGATGAAGAGGTCCTGTCTCTCCTTGCGGGATGCCGTCAACTAGAACATCCCCCACCGCTGTCCATGTATTACGCCGGCCATCAATTTGGGCATTTTAATCCCTCGCTGGGGGATGGTCGGGCGATGCTGATCGGCGAGATCGTCAGCCCTGACGGACACCGATTCGATCTGCAACTGAAAGGCAGTGGCCCCACAACGCATTCTCGAGGCGGAGATGGCCTTGCGCCACTCGGGCCCGTGATTCGAGAGTATTTGATGTCGGAATTTATGTTCCATGTTGGCGTGCCGACGTCCAGGAGTCTTGCAGCCATCGCAACGGGCGATTCGGTTTATCGGGAGAGAACAGAACCTGGTGGTATCTTGACGCGGGTCGCGAGCAGCCACATCCGGTTTGGTACGTTCCAATATTTCGCCGCAAGAGCAGACCAAGACGCGCTCGAACGGCTTATGTCCTATGTGATTGAGCGTCATTACCCAGAATGCGCGACAGCAGAACAACCTGCATTGGCATTGCTCGAGGCTATTGCCCAGCGAACGGCTCACCTCATCGCCGCTTGGCAGGCGCTCGGCTTTATTCATGGCGTGATGAATACCGACAACATGTTGGTTTGTGGCGAGACCATCGATTATGGGCCTTGCGCGCTGATGGATACCTTTCGCGCAGATCAAGTCTTCAGCTCGATCGATCAAGGCGGTCGCTACGCGTTCCACCAGCAGCCAGGCATTGGTCAATGGAATCTCATGGCACTGGCAGACGCGTTGCTTCCCATGATCAATGGCGATCAAGACACAAAGATTGCGCTCGCAAAGGGCGCACTTGAAACTTACGCACCCGCCTTCAAGTCGGCATATGCCGCGCAGACTGCAGCCAAACTTGGCCTACCCCACGAAGAAACGCCCCAAGAAAGCGAATCGCAGTTTCAGGCTCTCCTTGCATGTATGCAATCGAATCAATTGGATTACACTCAAACCTTCATTGAGCTCGAGCGAGGCCTCTTGGAAGAAGCGCCCGTGCGCGAATCATTGAAGCCTTGGTTCGATGATTGGCTAAAGACCTTACCGCTCGACAAAGACTCAGCGATCCGAGCCATGCGACGGGCTAATCCCTCGATTGTTGCGCGCAATCACCAAATCGAGTTCGCCATTGCAGAGGCGTACCAAAAGAATGATCTGTCTCGGTTTCATGGACTCTTGGGCGCAATCAAAACGCCGTTTGATCGCACCCATCTCGAGAGCCCCTTCGCGTCCCCGCCTCAGCCTGAGGAAACGGTACTCCGGACTTTTTGCGGGACCTAAAAAGACTAAGCGGCCAGCGCTTGGTCCAAATCTGCCAAGATATCGTCAATATGTTCTATACCCACACATAACCGAATCATGCCAGGCGTCACACCTGCAGCAAGTTGTTCTTCCGCAGTCAATTGTCGATGGGTCGTTGAGGCCGGATGGCAGGCTAGCGATTTCGCATCACCAATGTTAACCAGTCGCTTAAATAACCCAAGCGCGTCGTAAAAGCGAACCGCCGCATCGAATCCGCCCTTAATTTCAAACGTCATCAGCGACGCCGGCTTGCCCCCGCAGTACTTTTGAGCGAGATCGTAATAGGGACTGGACGGGAGTCCAGCAAAATGGACTTGATCCACTTTGTCGTGGCCTATCAAGTGCTCAGCTACTTTCATCGCATTGTCGCAGTGGCGCTCCATGCGCAGCGACAGCGTTTCTATCCCTTGAAGTAATAAAAATGCGTTAAAGGGCGACAAGGCCGCACCTGTATTTCGCAAAGGCACGGTTCGAGCTCGGCCGATGTAAGCTGCTGGCCCGAGCG
>CAYZUV010000011.1:4215-7191 GCA_964481245.1 uncultured Pseudomonadales bacterium | reverse complement strand
GTATTTCGCAAAGGCACGGTTCGAGCTCGGCCGATGTAAGCTGCTGGCCCGAGCGCCTCGGTGTATACCACGCCATGATACGAAGGCTCTGGTGTCGTCAACATAGGGAATCGCTCGGCGTGCTCGGCCCAGGGGAACTGACCACCATCCACAATCGCGCCGCCCAACGAATTACCGTGCCCCCCCATGTACTTAGTTAATGAGTGCACAACGATATCAGCGCCATAACTGATCGGTTTGATCAACATGGGCGTCGCGACGGTGTTGTCGACAATCAGCGGCACACCATGCGCATGCGCCATAGCTGCGACCGCTTCTATGTCAACGATATTCCCTGCGGGATTGCCGATCGATTCACAAAAGACCGCCGCGGTCTGATCGTCAATCAATGCCGCGAGCGACTCTGGCGCGTCGTTGGCCGCGAAGCGAACTTCGATCCCTTGTTTTGGCAGCATGTGGGCAAACAGTGTATAAGTTCCACCATAAAGCTGTGGCGGCGACACAATATTTTTGCCGACTTCCGCAAGCGTCAAAATCGCGTAGTGAATCGCGGCGCTACCCGCGCTTACCCCAAGCGCACCGACACCGCCCTCCAAATCCGCAACTCGTTTCTCGAGCACATCCGTCGTTGGATTCATCAAACGCGTGTAAATATTTCCCGGCACTGCGAGGTTAAAGAGATCCGCACCATGCTGCGCATTATCAAACTCATACGCGACTGTTTGGTAAATCGGAGTAGCGACCGAGTGTGTGGTTGGGTCCGTTTCATACCCTGAGTGGATCAGTTTCGTTTCGTCGCGCATGGACAGTTCCTCATTGTTGGCAGCCCAACGAACCAAGCTGGGCTTCATTAATAAATACTTGGGGTCTCAGGTTCATCACCCCGCGCGCTCCCTTGCGCGCTTTAGGGCCCGAAGCTTAGCCCACCTGGGACACCAAAGTTAGAGCGATATGTTCCTTGCTTATAGCCTTTTCTTAGGATTGCATCCGACCACCTGTCACTCGAACGTGCCCCTACCTCACTCATCGCCTGATCGCAGGGGATTCAAGGGTCAAGCCACGAGCCCGCCATGCGAGATAGAGTTCGACACTCAAGTAAATCTCCGATCCTAGAGCTTGGGGCTCAGCCCGTATACCAGCATCACAGTCCTGTAATCGTCGATGCAGAGACCCGAGCGATTGCCATTCGTAGCGGTAGAGCGGAAAACCGTTGGGGTGACCTTGGCTGATCAGATCACCCCTGAGTCGCTGACCCGCACGTTCGTCATGGCATTGACTGCAAGCAAGATTCATCTGCCCTTTGCGACGAAAAAAGTAGTCCCGACCCGCCTGCCAGAAGGGCTTGACCTCTTCGGTTAATGGCACATTGACTGGCTGACCCCTCGCTAACTGGCTGATAAACGCAGTGAGCGAGAGCATCTCTGGGGATTCAAGCGCCAAGGACCCGCGCGCCATCCTCAGCTCTCGACACTGGTTAATCTGCCCTTCAAGGTTAATCAGCGTCTGTTGCGAATCTGACCACCTTGGAAAGCGGGTCGCCGAAGAGGAAAACATCAAATCGCTGGTCTGATGACACGATGCGCAAGAGGATTCTCCAGAATCCGAGACAAACAATTGACGACCATGTTCGACCCAGAGCCATCCTGGATTTTCAAACTCATCGTCTTGGAGAGCCTTGCTCTCTTTCGTCAACCACTCATAACCGGATCTGACGAGTGACGGATCTAAATCATCACGATAAGCAAACGACGTTACTTCGTCTGAGAAAAGCGGCGCCGATACGAGCAACGTAACCCACATGATGCCTCGGATACGAATCATCGGTTGATCTCTATTGTGCGCTCGGTTTTGAACGTCTCGCCTTGGAGATCCCTCCACTCGAAATAAAAGGTGCCCGCTCGATTCACTCTCGCAAAAAACGTCAGAAGAGGATTTGCAGCCACCCCAGGCCCCCAATCCGTTTTAAAAACCACTTGCGACTCGAACCGGCAAGAAAAGTGAGCCACGATGTCTCTCGGAATCGTGCGGCCCATTTCATCGCGTCGATAGCCGCTTTCCATTGGGTGCTGAAGCATGGCCTTTATTTCGATCACTTCACCGAGGTCGGCGGATTGGGGAATGGATATACGGATCATTTCATGGACTCAAATCACGCAGGCTGCCAGAGTCACGATAGCAAAGACGCGCGCTTCGAATACCCGCCCATCATTCATTTTCGCCGCGGCCACGACATGTTGAGAGCCGGCAAGCCTAATCCGTGTTTTGACAAGCGCACGACCAGACTCGGGCGTCAGCTCCATCCAGGCGATCTCTGAGATTGGATTCTCTTCAGCGAAGAGACCAATCGCCTGCACGTAGTCTTCGCTCGTCATTGGGCTGTCGACCCGGATTTCAACAGGCACGGAGTAGCCGTTTTCGGTCAGTGCTGGAATTTTCAAAGCCACCCGATCTTGCGCTCGGATGGCTGGTCCAAAACGAGACTCAATCGCTTTCTGCAATCGATCTTGCCTTGAAGCCCAAGCTTTCACGGGCAGACACAACACCGATACCGCTGCCGCGGACTGCTTAAGTAACTGTCGTCGGTTGATTGGGCTTTTCATCTCGATAGGCCGGTCTGTTCTGATAAGTAGCGGACCAAATGCTCAATGGTTTCGGCTGGCAGTATGGTTTGACCCACATACGACTCCGCCACTTGGTTCAGTCCATCTGTTCTAAAGTATGGCGGCATCACCGATTCTGGATTAAGCCGCGATGCATCAACAATCCGATAACGAATCTGTGCGGGACTCAACCTGGCGCCCACATCAGTTAGATCAGGACCGAGATTCCCTTGAAACGGCGCGGCCAGCCCCTCGATACGGTGACACAAAACGCAATGCCCCTGATCTCTTTCGAGAAACGCTTCACGACCCAACGCCGCGCTCGCCTGCACCGACGAGAGCGGCGCCGTCGTATCCGAGCTCTTTACACTCTTTA
>CAYZUV010000011.1:0-4115 GCA_964481245.1 uncultured Pseudomonadales bacterium | reverse complement strand
CACTCAAGCACAGGATGAACACAACCAACGGGCGCACCGATCGAATCCACTGCCCGAAGTTCATCATAGACTCAAGCAAAACAGGCCTCAGCCGATCGCTCAAACCACGCAGTTGCCTTGAACGCAGTCGCAGCCAGTGACTCTGGGTCGCCCACTTCCCCGGTCCTTATCATCTCGCTCATCACGATGTGTCCATCGGCTGCGCGATAGGATCCCTTCAATGCATGCGCTTGGCTTCGATGAACAAAAGCAAAACATTGATTTTCGAAATTCGGCGGGTCATTTGTGCCGCCACGATAGGTATTCACCCAGGCTCGAGCACATTGCTCCGCTTGGTCAATCCCCGCCGCTGCTGATTTTGGCATCGGCGTTAACAGCGCTGCATCGCCGAGCACATACGTATCTGGCACGAGGTGAGAGGCAAACGTCGACGGGTCCACCGGGCACCAACCCGTGCCATCAGTGAGGCCGATCTTTTCCGCCAATATCCCTGCCTTTTGATGCGGGATCAAGGAAATCACATCTGCATGATATTGCTCAAAATCGCTGAGGACTGTTCTTGAGGCGATATCCACCGCAATGATGCGACCTTCATCATCAGGTCCTTGGCGCTCAATGTAGCCGCTTAATTCTGATTGCCAACACGCCTCGAACTCCGCTTGCAAAGAGAAACGATGATTACTGTCGAGAATCCGCACCTTTGCCTTGGGCTTCCATCGTTTTAAATATCTCGCAATCAGCGTTGCGCGTTCGTAGGGCGCGGGCGGGCATCGAATGGGGCCGGGCGGAACCGTCATCAATACGTGTCCATTGTCCGGCATGGCCCGAAGTTGGCGCGCTAATCGCTGGATATCCTCTCCCTTTGTCCAAGCATGAGGCATCTGCTGCGCCACTTCACAATCAAAGCCCTCAATAGCCTCCTCACGGAACGAGATGCCAGGCGCAACCAACAACGCGTCATACTGAAGGCGCTGGCCATCGATTAAGTGAATCGCCTTCGAACCGGGTTCGACACCCAACACCTCAGCATGAAGCAGGACCACCCCCAACGCTTTCAGTCGACGGTAGTCGTAGTGAGCAACGGAGACCTCTTGACCAGCCAAGAGACTCAGATTCGCCATGGGACAGGGAGAGTATTGAGTCAAACGTTCAATCAAGACGATCTCGACTTCAGGGGCCAGTCGTTTCAATTCTCGCGCGAATCTTGATCCGGCGTACCCTCCACCAATGACGACAAACCGGTAGGCTGAATTCACCGCGAGGGTTCGCCTCAAACCGAAGATCAGCGGCGCGGCGGCAACGCTCCGGAGCGCCGCCCTACGCGTCATCCTTCCTGCAAGCGTGGGTTCAGACATCACCCGAATTGGACCCGCGCGGCACGTTCGCGCTAGGCGCTCGCCAATTGCCGCGCGACAGGCAAGGTGCGAACGCGCTGGCCCGTCGCCGCGAAAATCGCGTTCAACACGGCCGGCGCAGCAACGGCAATCGTCGGCTCACCGACACCACCGTAAACACCCCCTGACGGCATGACGATGGTCTCAACCTTGGGCATATCTTTTATTCGCATCGAAGGATATCGATCAAAATTCTTTTCTTGGACCACACCTGAATCAAACGTGATTTGGCTGAGGAGCGCCGCAGACAACCCATAGACAAATGAACCCTCCACTTGGGCAGCGATCTGTTGCGGATTCACGGCGGTTCCACAGTCGGTCGCAGCAACGATCCGGTGCATCTTGAGTTCGCCATCTGTCACCGTGACCTCGGCGCAGGCAGCAACATAACTGCCAAAGGCGTACAACACGGCAAGGCCTCGGCCCAAACCATCCTCCGAGCCCCAAGCGCCTTTGTCAGCAACCGCTTGCAAGACCGCCGCCGCCTTTGGCTTGTCTTTCAACAATGCCAGTCTGAAGTCGAGCGGGTCTCTTCCCGCCTTGTGAGCGAGCTCGTCCATGAAACACTCGAGATAAATGGCATTCTGGTTGACATTAACGCCCCGCCAAAATCCAGGGCGAACGGCTGGATTTCGCATCGCATGGTCAACCTTCAGATTGGGAATGCTGTAGCACATCTGGTGGTCGTCCATCCCTGGATTGAGTCCGCCTTTAACCACCCCTTGAAAAGCTACGAAGTCCGCGCCATTCACCAAACGTTGGGGCATCAATCCGGCAATAATTGATTGCCCAGAGATGCGCATGTGCAGGCCAGTCAAATTGCCGGCCTCATCTAAACTGCCCCGCATCTTAGCCATGGTGGTCGGGTGGTAAAAACCATGCATCTGATCCTCTTCTCTTGACCACTGCAATTTGATCGGCGTCCCAGGAAACTGCATGGCAATCGCCACCACTTGGTGCACGTAATCAGCAGCACCCCGTCGACCGAATCCGCCCCCAAGGATGGTTTTGTACACTTCACACTGCTCGATGGGCAGACCAGAAGCCTCAGACGCCGCAGCAAGAGCAGCCTCGCCATTCTGGGTTGGGCACCAGACTTCACAGCGTTCACTCGTGTATCGAGCCGTCGCATTCATGGGCTCCATCGGTGCGTGATTCTGTGCAGGCACCTTGTAAATGGCTTCAACACGGGTGACCGCATCTGACAGCGCGGCCTCCACATCGCCTTCCCAATTTCCATTGAAGGCTTCGCTCGCATCAAGACCCGATTCGAGCAGTGCAGTGATAGAGGCATCATTCATCTGAGCATTGGGACCCAAGTCCCACTCGATGTTCAGTTGCTTTAGCGCCTCGTTGGCATGCCACCATGAAGTTCCGACAACGGCCACGCCATCCGTGCCGGTTTGAGTTTTCACGGGAACAACCGCTTTTACACCCGGCATCTTAAGGGCCTGCGTGTCATCAAACCCTTTCAGCGATCCACCCATGACAGGGCAATCCACGATACTGGCCACCAACATCTCGGGCAATTGAATGTCCGCGCCGTAGACCAAAGAGCCATCGAGTTTTTCAAGCGTGTCTAACCGTTTCAGAGGTTGGCCTGCTATGGTCCAGTCAGCGGGATCTTTCAGCGCAACTTCCATCGGCACGGCTTGTCTACTCGCTACCGCTGCCACCTCGCCATAACGCAGCGAACGTTTGGTGGGATCGTGATAGATCACTCCCTTTTCGACACGACAACTTGCAGCAGGGACGCCCCACTGCTCCGCTGCCTCAGCAACAAGCATCATTCGGGCCGCGGCGCCGCCCTCCCTGACATACTGCTGGCTAGAACGAACGCCTTGGCTACCGCCCGTGGAGAAGCTGCCCCAAATACGTTTACGCTTGAGGTTGTCACCCGGGGTTGGGAAGGACCAAGTCACCTTTTCCCAGTCGCATGCCAGCTCTTCTGCAACCAATTGCGCTAACCCTGTTAATGTCCCTTGACCCATCTCAGATCGCGCGATCCGAATCGTGACCGAATCATCACTTCCGATCGTGACCCACGCGTTGACTTCATCCAAGACATCACCGCCATGGTGATCTGCACTCAAATCAAGGGCTGGAAGCACTCCAAGCGAAAGTCCGGCACCTGCGCTCAAGCTACCTAGAACAAATCGTCGTCTCGTCATATGTATCGATGACTTCATCGGGGCGCTCCTTATGCTTTGGTTGACTTCATAATGTCTTGGGCGAGATGGATGCCTTCCCTTACTCTTTGGAAGGTGCCGCAACGACAGATGTTCGTGACCTCGCGATCAATGTCTGCATCCGTCGCATTCGGCTTGCTGTTGAGGAGCCCCGCAGCAGCCATCATCATCCCAGGCTGGCAGTAGCCGCACTGAGGCACGTCCAATTGAGCCCAGGCCTTCTGAACGGGATGAGAGAGGTCCTCGGACAACCCTTCAATAGTGGTGATCTTGGTCGATTCTGAGACGGCGCTCACGGGCAGCACGCATGATCGAATAGGTTGACCGTCAAGATGGACCGTACAGGCGCCGCATTGTGCGATACCGCAAGAGTATTTCGTCCCGGTCATGCCCAGCGTTTCTCGCAAGACCCAAAGAAGCGGCATGCTTGGATCAACATCGACGGCTTTCGTCACACCGTTTACGTTCAGGTTTAGTTTGGCCATGGTGACTCCCTTCGTTTTCAATTTAATGACCGAATTCTTCAGCAGAA
>CAYZUV010000010.1:21775-23269 GCA_964481245.1 uncultured Pseudomonadales bacterium | reverse complement strand
TTGGCAGGCAAGGCTCAACAGTGTTGCGGCGGGAGCGTTGCCGTGCTGCTTGAGGTATTCCCCGCGGCGAGGCTACCCGTGACGATATTCGGCGCCGGGCATATCGGTCGCGCGCTCGTAGATATCCTGACCCAGTGCGATGCACGTATCCAATGGGTCGATTCCCGGTCCGAACGATTTCCTGAACTGCTTGCTGGGAATGTGACGCCCATGATTCGGGACGTGCCGGAATCGGTGATCGAGTCCCTCGAGGCAAACGAAAGGGTCATTATAGTGACGCATGATCATGCGCTGGATCTTCGCTTGCTGTCTCAATTGCTCGATGTAACCGAGATTCAATCGATCGGGTTGATTGGGTCCGAAACCAAAGCGACGCGTTTTAAAAAACAATTGAGAGCGCTCGGTATCCCCGCGGCGGAGGATCATCGCTGGCGTTGCCCGGTAGGGCTTGAATCCGTGCGCGGTAAGCTGCCCATGGAAGTGGCCGTGAGTATTGCGGCGCAATTGCTCTCAGATCTCGATGAGGACAATGTGGTTGGTCCGTCTTGGCGTGAAGTCCAGCAAGCACTGGGCAAAGTCGAATTGAATGGTTGACCACTAGGATCCTTGATCGAATGCACTTACGAGCACTGGCACGAATTAATACGGAACCTGCATCTCGCGCGTTGAATCTCTTCTTGGGGTTTTGTCACAGCCGGTGGTGGGCGCAGGCGATGGTCGATGCGCGTCCCTTTGAGACTGAAACGATGCTCTTTGACGCTGCGGAGCGCCACTGGCGAGATGCCGCGCCAGAGGATGTGCTTGAGGCCTTTGCAGCGCATCCAAAAATTGGTGATCGTGAGGTGCTGGCGAAGAAGTTCGAGACCCAAGTTCAGCGCGAGCAGGGCCAGGTCGCTGCGGCGTCAGAGGCGGTGATTGATGCATTGGCTGAGGCCAACGACCGTTATTTTGAGCGCTTCGGATATATTTTTATCGTTTGCGCGGCAGGTAAGTCCGCAGAGACCATGCTCTCACTCTTAAATGAGCGTTTAGACAACCCCGCCGAGTTAGAGTTGAAGGTGGCTGCAGGTGAGCAGCATCAAATCACAAGGCTACGAATTCAAGCGTGGTTAGAGGAGTTTGAGAATGAGTGCAGCCATCACAACCCATGTGCTTGATGTTAGCGCAGGACACCCTGCGCAGGGTGTCGCAGTGATTCTGAGTCACCCCTCGGGTCGGATGTACGAAGGGCAAACGGACGCCGATGGCAGAATCAGTGATTGGTCCGAGGCGTTTGAGTTGGAGCCCGGTGAGTATTCACTGACGTTTAACGTGGGTGACTATTTTGGGGTTCAAAAGATCGAAAGTTTTTACCGGTCTGTGCCGGTGACATTTTTCGTTTCCGAATCCGCGTCTCGCGCTCATTATCATGTACCCCTGCTGCTGAGTCCTTTCGGATATAGCACTTATCGAGGCAGTTAAGGTGGATCGTGCGATTCGGGCAAAAGCGCTGCA
>CAYZUV010000010.1:0-21675 GCA_964481245.1 uncultured Pseudomonadales bacterium | reverse complement strand
TAGCACTTATCGAGGCAGTTAAGGTGGATCGTGCGATTCGGGCAAAAGCGCTGCATTTTCCAGGGTCGAACGCCGGGTCGATGACTTATTATGACGACGGTGTGTTGCTGATCCGCGATGGCAGAGTGGTTGATTTCGATGATGCGTCGAGGCTTGCGTCCAGGGGGTTTGATTTAGGCCAATGTGAGTCGTACCCGGAACACCTGCTGATGCCTGGGTTTATTGATCCTCACATTCATTTTCCGCAATGGGATGTAGTGGCGTCTTTCGGTACGCGGTTACTTGAGTGGCTTGAAACCTATACCTTTCCAGCCGAGCGCCGGTTCGCGGATCCCGAATTTGCTGAACTCGCTGCCGAAGAATTTTGTGATGGTTTACTCGCCGCTGGAACCACCACCGCGATGGCTTATTCAAGCAGTCACGCGGCAGCAACGGAAGCTTTGTTTCGAGCCGCAGAGCGGAGATCGATGAGGCTTTTGACGGGCAAAGTGTTGATGGATCAAAACGCCCCAGATGGGGTGCGTGATGTCATGCCAGCTGCTATTTCGGAATGCGAAGCGTTGTTGAAGACTTGGCACGGCCGCGGGCGTTTGGGTTACGTCATCACGCCCAGGTTTGCAGGCACGTCGACGCCAGAGCAGTTGCGCGCGGCGGGGGAATTAGTTGCTCGATACCCCGATGCCTGGGTGCAGACGCATCTCTCTGAAACGATCGAAGAGATCAATTGGACGGCATCGATCCATCCATCAGCAAAAGATTACTTTGGCATTTATGAAGATGCGGGTTTGGCTAACGCTCGCACGATGATGGGCCACTGCATCCATCTGACATCAGAAGAAATCCGTAGGATGGCGGGCTCGGGCGCGGCTGCAATTTTTTGCCCAAGTTCCAATCTGTTCTTAGGCAGTGGCTTGATGCCTTATGAACGTCTCATGGAAGCAGGCATTCCTGTTGGATTGGCGTCAGATGTGGGCGGCGGGCCGCAAATCTGCTTGCTTCACTCTATGGCAGATGCTTATAAAGTGCTGCAGCTTCAAGGCTATCCCTTGTCTGCCAAAGAAGCCTTTTTTCAGGTAACCAAGGGTAACGCCCAAGTGCTTCAAATTGACCCATTTGTCGGGGATTTCACGCCGGGCAAAGAGGCCGACTTTATTCTTATTGATCCTGATGAGAGCCCGGAAGTCAGCCGCCGAGTTGCGAGAGCACAGACCATCGACGAGAAGCTGTTCGCGCTCATGATGTTGGGTGATGCGCGGGTGATTGCTCAAGCTTCAACATTAGGCGAGTGTCGAATGTCAAAGAGATCGGAGGGCAACTGATCATGGAGGGTTATGGGCTCGAATGGCTGGAGCTTGTTGGCCGGTGGTTGCACTTGCTATTCGGAATCGCGTGGATTGGCGCTTCGTTGCATTTTGTTCGAGTGGATCGCGGGCTCGTCGCGCCGTCGTCTGAAAGCGACGAACGACAAGGCACCTTTTGGGCCATTCATGGTGGTGGCATTTACGAATTCACGAAATATAAAGGGGCACCGGCGGTTTGGCCGAGCGAGCTTCATTGGTCCAAGTGGGAAGCCTATAGCACCTGGCTGAGTGGTGTGTTGCTGCTCTTTTTAGTTTATTACGTCAAAGCCGAAGCCTATCTTTACGGCGAATTACAACTTTTGCACACGCCGGCGCGTGCCGTGATGGCAAGCGTGGCGCTTATTGCGGGTTCGGTTCTGCTCTACGAAGGCCTTATTCGGAGCGCACTGCCCGCAAGGCCCGCGGTCTTGGCTTGGGTAATAGGCGGACTTGTCTTAGGGCTCAGTTTTTTGAGCCTCACTTTATTCGCGCCTCGGGCTGCTTTTATCCATGTGGGTGCGGTCTTGGGCAGCATCATGGTGGGAAACGTTTTCTTTGGCATTATTCCCGCGCAAAAGGCGTTTGTAGCCGCGGTGCAGCAGGGGCGAGTGCCTGATCAAAGTCGTGCCGACAAAGCCAAGCAACGCTCGTTTTTCAACAATTACTTTACGCTGCCGGTGCTTTTCTGCATGGTGAGCTTGCACTTTCCCATGGTCTATCAGCATGAACTGGCGGGTGTGAGCCTGTTTCTGATCATGCTCGCGGGCGCGCTGGGTCGGCACTTTTTTAATTTGCGACATGTTGGCCTGCACCAACCCATCTACCTTCTGGCTGCGGCCTTGATCCTTATGGGTGTGGCATGGTTGATCCAGCCGCGTTCGATTGAAGTTGAGACAGCCAATCGGTTGAGCGACGATCCCGCCGAGGCCAGGCAAGCAAAGGCCGAACAAGAAGCGGAGGTGATGGCCCTCGTGAATCTGCATTGTGTAAATTGCCATGCAGATCAACCCAGTTACCCGGGATTTTCGAGCGCACCCGCAGGACTTTCCTACGAATCCTTAGCGAAGCTTAGAGCGCAAAGCGCAAGAGCCATGACGGCGATCCAGTCTGGCTACATGCCACTTGGCAACTTAACTCAGCTTTCCAAAGATGATCGCGCGAAGCTCGTCCGCTACTTGGCGACGGAGGGTTCTGCACCTTGAGTCAGTCCATCCGTTTCGATCCTGCTTGGGTCGCAGAATCGCGATCTGAAATGCCCGCGCGCCTTGATCGGGCGCTCCGCGAAGATGGGTTCGTTCAGTTGCACTGCGACGACTTCGATTGGCAGCTCGCGAGTCGCGTGTTTGATCAGGCCAATTGGTTCTTTGGCCAGACGCCTGAATTTAAGCAGGCGTTTGCCTACGGGAGTGCAGCAGAGAACTTTGGCTACCAGGGACTTGGCGACGAGGCGCTCGACCCAACCACCGGGGTTCCTGATCTGAAAGAAACCTTCACGATGCGTAATGTGGCCCATCGCGAGGTTGACGGCCATCGTTGGCCATCGGCAGATTTCCGACAGACGATGGTGCAGTTTTACGGCACATGCTTCGATTTGGCATCGAGTTTGATGCGCTGCATCGCTGTGATTGGCAGTTTGCCCGAGGATTATTTTGTCTCAGCTCACACGGGTGAGAATGTGACCTTAAGACTGCTCTATTACCCAGGTTCGGATAGGGGGGCGTCTTCGTTTGAGTCGGGACACGGCCGTTCGGCAACGCCTGAGATTCTAGCAGGCGCCCATACCGATTACGGAATGATGACACTGCTTTTCCAGGACAACATAGGCGGGTTACAGGTGCAGTCGATGGATGGGTCTTGGCTGGACGTCGTGCCTCAGTCGCAGTCGGTGATCATGAATACGGGTGATCTGATGGCGCACTGGAGCAATGATCGCTTCCCGTCGACGAGTCACCGAGTTCGGCGTAATGCCGACGTGGCGAGACTGTCGATTGCTTTCTTTTGTGATCCAGACTCTAAGACAGAGGTTGAAGTTCTGCCTGGGTTGCAAGAGGAAGGTCGTGAGGTGCGCTATGTGAAGACCACTGCAGGCGAGCATATCCAGCGCAAGCTTATCGCGACTCACGAGGCGGCCGCACGGGTTCTAAAAGAACCTTAGTCGATTAAATCTGCCATTTCTGGCTTGCCCTTTTGTATCTCTTCCGTCGTCAGGCCATTTAATTCGTGTGGGAAAACGAGCCACTGGTCTGTTTCGTGAACATAGTAGTCTGGCGTTAGCGACGTGATGTTCTTGGTGGGTTTGTACCAGGGACAAGCAATTCGAATGGTTTCAGGCAGGTTTCTTCGGCACTTGATCGAGAGTTCCTCAAGAATCGCTCGGATGCTTCTTCCCGAATCGAAAACGTCATCAACGATGAGTAATCGATGCTCGCTGTCTGCATTGTCAATCACGTACTGTAACCCGTGTACCCGAACTTGTTTGTCCTGTTGATTAATCCCTGTGTAAGAGCTGGTCCTAATCGCGATGTGATCGCTAGAGAGACCCTTGAATTCCAAAAATTCCTGAACAGCAATCCCCACCGGTGCGCCGCCCCGCCAGACACCCACGATAAAATCAGGACGAAAGCCGCTGTCAAAGATCTGCCGAGCCAATACAAACGAATCTCTGAGTAATGATTCTGCGGTAATGAAATGTTTATCCATGGATCCCTCATAGACCGGTTAAGAGCATTCGCTGGCAGGCGCGATACGACGATTTTTCCTCTGAGAACGGGGCTTGGTTGCTCGGTTTGGCGCCAAGATCTGTGGCTAGATCTTACCTGGCATTGCTATCCCTCGCTACGCTTGAGGGACGCATTCAAATGGGATCAACGAACGATCACCAAGGGTCTATCTCTCTCAAATCAGTCCTCACCGTGGCAGTGAACTTTCGACCGACTTTGAGATAAAGTCAGGGTCAATCATTGAATGTGTCGGAGCGTTTATGACCGCCAAATCCCAAGACCCGATGGCGTTGTCAGGCCGTTCAGTGATCTTGGGTTTTCAGCACGCGCTTGCATCCGTGGGCGGCATCATCACGGCACCCCTTATCATTGCGTTAGGTATGGGGCTCTCAGAGTCAGAGACAGCTTACGTCATTGCTTCAGCGCTTGTGATTTCGGGTATTGCAACGATCATCCAAATTGTGAGAGTGGGTCCGGTAGGGTCTGGCTTGTTGGCTATTCAAGGGACCAGCTTTGCTTTTGTCGGCGCGATTATCTACGCCTTTCACGAACTGACCACGTCACTGCCTCGAGATGAGGCGCTCGGTCGTCTTTTTGGTTCAATGGCATTATGCGCTGCCATCATGATTGGACTCAGTTGGTTCGTTCGAAGTCTGAGACGCCTGATCACGCCCAATGTGACTGGCGTCACGCTGCTGATGATCGGCGTTTCGCTTGTTTGGGCAACGGGATCTTCGATCTGGGAGGGTTATCAGAGCCAGAGCTTGGATCAGGTCGATGTCGCCCTGACCGCAGTGGTGATGGCTACGGTTTGGGTTTTTATGGTCGTGCCTTCCATTACCTTGCGCTCCCTGTCCGTCATTTTGGGGTTGATCGCAGGGTGTGTGCTTGCGGGGGTTTTAGGCCGGTTAGAGTGGCCGTCCGCGGTCATTGAGGCTAGGGTTTTCGTACCCGAGTTGTTGCCTTATGGCATCAGTATTGATCCAGTCATCGTGTTGCTCTTGATGCCGATCTTCATCATTTCTGCAGCTGAAAGCATTGGCGACCTGACAGCCACTAACCGACTTTCGGGCTATCAGCATGGCGATGATGTTTATTGGTTGCGGATCCGAGGCGGTCTTTTGGGGGACTCCGTGAATTCAGGATTAGCGGCCCTGGTGGCGACCTTCCCCAATACGACGTTCAGTCAGAACAACGGTGTGATTAGGGCCACGGGTGCGACCAACCCGGTGATTGGTATTTATGCGGCGTTGATATTACTGGGTCTGGGCCTCTTGCCGCTAACGACAGATTGGATACAAGCGATTCCAGAGCCCGTTGTTCAGGGAATGACGCTTATCCTGTTTAGTTTGGTGGTCTTGGCGGGTTGGAGTGTGATCCATTCGTCAGCACCTGCCTGGCCAGACTACCTAAGCGTCGCAATTGCAGCAGGTCTTGGCGGCTGGGTGTCGCTTGCCGTCGGCAATTGGCCCGTCATGCCTGCAGCGGTGGTTGCCATTTTCTCGTTCCCCGTCACCAACGCAACACTCTTGATGCTGCTCATTGAAATCGCGAGAGGGAAACTGCGCTCTTAGGGCAAAGCGCTTGGTGCGTGGGTACGATGCCAATGCCTTGCAATCTCGATGCGTTTGGCGACCCAAACGCCTGAGTGGCCCGAGAGGTACTCGAGAAACCGCTTGAGGGATTGAATGCGTCCCGGCCGCCCAATGATCCGGCAGTGAAGGCCGATGTTGAGCATTTTTGGCTGCGACTGGCCTTCCTCATAGAGTGCGTCAAAGGCATCTTTCAGATAGTTAAAGAATTGATCGCCGGCGTTAAAGCCTTGCGCTGCAGCGAAACGCATGTCGTTGGTGTCCAGAGTATAGGGAATCACTAAGTGAGGCCCCCGAGGTCCAGACACCCAGTAAGGCAAGTCGTCGGAATAAGCGTCAGAATCATAGACAAAATGATCATGCTCTAGGACTAATCGTCGCGTGTTTGGGCTGTCACGCCCCGTATACCAGCCGAGTGGTTTCGCGCCAGTCAATTTCTCGTGGAGTTCGATCGCTTTATGGATGTGCTCCCGTTCGATGTCCTCCTCAATGAACTGGTAGTCGAGCCAGCGATAGCCGTGACACGCTATTTCCCAATCGGCCTCGAGCATGGCTTCAACAACGTCGGGATTTCGCGCCATCGCGACGGCCACGCCGTAGACGGTCAGGGGTAAATCGAACGATTTGAAGAGTCGTAGAATGCGCCAAAAGCCGGCTCGCGCCCCATATTCATAAAGGGACTCCATTGACATGTGTCTCGCGGGATAGGGTTGAGCGCCAATGATCTCAGAGAGAAAGGTTTCTGCGTGTGGGTCCCCGTCCTGAACCGAGCGTTCCCCGCCTTCCTCGTAATTGAGAACGAATTGAACGGCGATTTTTGCGTTATCTGGCCAGGCTGCATGAGGTGGGTGGCCAGCGTAGCCCTTGAGGTCGCGATCAGTCTTGAGATCCATAGTGCGATGCCAGCGAGTTTTCGGCTCATTGTAGCCACCCTGTGCGTCTGGCACTAGAATGCGAGACCATGCGTTTATTGATATTCAAATACCTTGTGCCGCGACGGTGGTCGCAAGCTGTTTTCAACCTATGTTGGAAAACCGAGCGTCGAATTGATTTCACTCGGGTAACCCGTCAAGCGGCACAGCATATCTGTGTCCTGTTGCTGCTCGGCGTCTCCCTAACGGTAAAAGCAATTGGGGTGCCGGATTCCGTAGACGCCAACGCCGGGCGTGATCGGTTAGAGATTCACTCAGCCTTTGGCCAATGGTTCGAAAGGTTCAAGGCGCGAGCGAGTTCGTCAGAACTCCATGATTTCCTTTGGTCAATGCCCAAAGGCGCTGATCTACACCTGCATATCACAGGGTCGATCTTTCCCGAGTGGTGGCTCGAGTTGGCATTGGCCTCCAAAGCGCAGGGTTATGAATACTTCACGCGCGTTCGAGTGAACAACTGCGGTTGGCTCGCAGCAAGTGGCTCGGGGGAGGCAGCCGCACCGCCCGATGCGGTCACCGAACCCCTTTATTTTGAAACGATTGATGGCGCTCGACACGAGACGCTAAGTGAGTGCGTACGAGGCGAGTTCAAGTCACTGACGGCACTGAACGGTGCTGAAAAGGCAGCTTGGCTAAAGTCGATTCGACTCGACCGACCGGGTGAAGGTCGTGATGAATTTTTCGAAAAGCACTGGCAACGCCTAGGTGATTTGACTGCGAACCCCTACATCGTGGCTGAGGGTCTGGCGCGAAATGCGCTTGCCTTTGCGGAGGAGGGCTTGCACTACTTTGAGCCCCAAATATTGGCAGAGGGTTACCGGCGACCTGATGGTCAATTGATGCCGATTGAGACATCGGTTTCGATCATTATCGATCGTATGAAGCAGTCGGATGTTGTGAATTCGGGTATCCAATTTCGGTTTCAGCAAGCAATCCTTCGCTTCTTGCCCAATGCGGAAGTTCAGTTGGCTCGTGCATTTGAGATTGTCTCAAGTCAGGCGTCCTGGGTGGCGGTCAATATGGTGGGTAGAGAGGATAATGATAAAGGGCATCCCAGACGGTTCTTAGCGCCCATTCGGGCCTTGCGTCGAGAATATCCTGGTGTCGCGTTGTCCATTCACGGCGGTGAAGTAGATGAACCCAACAGCCACGTTCGAGACACGCTCCTACTCGGTGCGACGCGCATTGGTCACGCGGTTAATTTGATTTCTGATGAGGAACTACTGCAATCCATGAGGTTCGGGCCTTACCTTGTCGAAATTAATTTGATCAGCAATCTGAAGCTTGAGTACGTGCCAAGGTTAGATACGCATCCTTTCCCAGAGTACCTGCGCCTGGGTGTGCCTGTTGCCTTGTCGACCGATGACCGGGGGATGTGGGACACCAACATCACGGATGAGTTTTTTGTGGCGGTCCATCACTTTAATCTGACTTGGGATGAATTGAGCGCGCTTTCTGTGGCCTCACTCAGTCATGCCTTCTTGCCTGAAACGACGAAGCACGAAGTCATTGCGCGGTTTCAAGCCGCGCTGGATGACTTTGCACTCGAGGTTATGGCGGAAGGGGTGCCCAGTCCATCCATACGTTTCCAAAAACGACGCGCTTTTATCTGCGAAAACTACCAAGTTTGTGGAAATTTCAACTAAAAAATGGCCCTTATTGGATGCATGGCCACCGATATTCTGTAAAATGGAAAACCGTCGAGAGAGCGATCGGATGTCCTAATTTTTTGTGCGTGTGGTCTATAGGCCAGACCCAATCAGAGAATTGAGAATCGTTCGACAGCAATCGATAAAGAATCAAATGTCGTACATCCTTTGATCGATATCAGTCGATCAGAGGGTTAAGCAATGAGGTCATTGGGCGTCGGTTGGTTAACGCTGCCGGCACGAGTTCATTCGAAGAATGGGAAACATATGAAAATGAATGTCAGGAAGGCATCACTGGCCGCCGCCATGGGGCTCGCGATCGCGAGTGCCGGCTTTGCAGCCAACGCTGAGGAAATGGAAGAGATTGTCGTCAAGGGTGACCTGGGTAGCTTGCCTGGAGAGCGCGTTGAGTCAGTCTTTGGGTTCGAGAAATCGATTCTTGAAACACCGCGGTCCGCATCTACGGTGTCCGAGGAGATGATGGATCGATTTAATATGGCGGACATCGATGAGTTGGTGGTTCTTGCGCCAGGGACGTTCACTCAATCGTTCTTCGGTGTAGCCGGGTCACTGGACGTTCGCGGCACAGCGGGCGAGACGTATTTCCGCGGGGTACGTCGTCTGGACAACCCAGGCAACTACCCAACGCCGATTGGTGCCTCTGACCGGGTGGATATTGTGCGCGGGCCCGCGTCCCCCATTTATGGTCCTTCCAAGATTGGTGGCTATCTGAACTTCAACCCCAAATCGGCTCGAATCGAGGAAACGGGTTCGTATATCGAAGAGCGCGTAGGTGCGATTTCCTATACGGGTGGTAGTTGGGACAAGAGCGTGATGACGGCAGAAGTCGGCGGTCCTGCGGAGCTGGGCGGTAAGCCGCTCGGTTATTACCTCTATGGCGAGCTCGAGCATTCGGGCAGCTTCTACACCAATGCCCCCGGGGTTGATCAGGCGCTCATCCAAGCCAGCTTTGACATGGATTTGAGCGACAATGTTCGGGTGCAATTTGGCGGCATGTGGCATGACTACGACGGGTCTCAGAACGCGGGCTGGAACCGGGTCACGCAGGATCTAATCGATAATGGCACTTACATTACAGGTACGCCCATTCCCCTTGATACCTCGGGCGATGGTTTCATTTCCCACGCTGAATACTATGCAGGCAACATCAACCCGTTTGCGCTGTATGCATTCTTTGGTCAGAAGGCGATGGATCTAGACACGTTGAGTGCGGCATCGTTTGGGTATGACTACGAGAACTCGAATATGATTCTGCAGAATGTGGGCACCGCAAAGTTGCCGATGTCCTCAACGCTGATCGCCGCAGACGACACGCTGCAGAACCAAGTGACAACGCTCTACTTCGACGTTGATGTGACCTTGGGTAACGACTGGAACCTGACGAACAAGTTGTTCTACGAGTCATATGAAAACTTGAATGAGAATGCGTATGGGTTCTCTCAGTTTCACGATTCTTGGGTAATTGAAGAGCAGCTGATTCTGAGCAAGGTCTTTGAGGGTGACTCAGTGACTACCTCAGTTCAAATCTCACCTTCGGTGAGAAAAACCACGTTCGAGCATGGTGACGATTATTACAATGAATATTTCGCTCGTCGTGACCTGACAGGCCCATCCACAGCATTAGATCGGCGAGTGCTCTCCACCCGTATCGACGCTGAGTACAGCGAATACTATGTGGGCGACTACACGGACTTTGGTTTCGGCGTCATGCTCGATGTGACCCATGATTCAGGCTTGTCTCTCTTATTGGGTGCCCGTTACGACAGCATCGATATGTATGTCAGGACGCCAGCAGGTAAGACTCAGTCAGATGCTGCGTTCACGTCTAGCGAAGGCGGTATTGATGTACCGGTCAATGAAGCGTCTGATGAGCCAAACGGCGTCTCTTGGACGGCGAGCCTTAGCTGGGCAACCCCCGTGGGTCTCGTCCCTTACGTGACGGTTTCTGAGCAAAGCACAGTTATTGCTGGCCAGGGCTCTGAACTTCAAGTGGGTAATGTCTTCACGAACGCTGCCTTTGATAGTTCGGAACTGTTGGAGTACGGCATCAAGGGCAGCCTGTTGGATAACCGCTTGTACTTTGCGCTGTCAACGTACGAGATGGAGCGAGTTGATTTCAACGCGCAATCCATCACGGTGAATCAGGCGGTGAAGACCGAAGGCACCGAGTTTGAACTCCGTTGGGTTATCAGCGAACAGTTCCTCATGACCTTCGGTTACAGCAACATGGAAGCCTTGATGTTGGCGACGCTGGCCAATGGCAGCGAGTTTTCCTTCTTAGGTGCTGAAGATTTACCTCTCATCGACCCAACCCTCCTATGGGGTGGCCAAGTCGGTGGTTTGATTCCGGTCGAGCCCAGCAAAGGGGTTCGTGCTGGCATGCCAGAGAACATCATGTCAGTGACTGCAACCTATGACTTCGGTAATGGGGTTGCAGTAAGTGGAAGCATGGTTGATGTTGATGATACAGCGTCTGGCCAGTCCTACGCGGTACGTCTGCCCGCCTACACGCTGGTAAACCTCAGCCTGAGCTACGATTCCGATAATTGGGGCTTTATTTTGGCTGCGAAGAACGTCACGGATGAGCGTTACTTCCGTGCAAACTTCCCCGATTTGTTCGGCACCACGGTCGTACTGCCCGAGTTGCCACGACACTATCAAGCGAAGATCTCATACAAGTTCTGAGCATCGGTGTGGTTTGAAAAAAGGGGCTTCGAGCCCCTTTTTTTTGATCTCTTGCATGAGCATAGTGGCTAGGGATTGATAGAAGTCCAAGAGGAGAACCGTTGATGAATGTGACGCCGATGACGACAGCGAACGAGGTGCCAGGCCGATCAAACGGCATAAGTCGTCTCATGAGTGCCCTGTGCAACATCTTATTGATCCTAATGTTCTGCTCAGTTTCGATGATCGCTTCGGCCGTTACAGCTCGCGAGGCACCGAGTCAGGTGGATCAACCTGTTCAGGTCAAAGTCGTGGTGGTGACGATGTTTGAGGTGGGCGCGGATGAAGGGGATCGTGCCGGTGAGTTTCAGCTCTGGAAAGCGCGTCGAAATCTGTCCAAGGTGTATCCGTTTCTGGGCTATCGAGATCTCCACTTTGATCCTGATTCCGGTTTGTTGGTGCTGGTGACAGGCATTGGGACTGCGCGGTCGACGGCCGCGGTGATGGCACTGGGTATGGACCCGCGATTTGATTTGACTCAAGCCTATTGGGTTGTGACTGGCATCGCGGGGTTCGATCCTGAGGACGCATCGATTGGATCGGCTGCATGGGCGGAGTATTTGGTTGATGGGGATCTTTCACACGAGATCGACGCAAGGGAAATCCCTGAAGACTGGCCGTTTGGGTATTTTGCGAGATACACAACGAGACCCTTTGACCCCCAAAAACCCTCTCCGACGGGTGAGATGTACCAGTTGGATTCTGGCTTGGTCGAGTGGGCGTACCAGCTCACCAAGGACATGAAATTGGAGGATGAGCCCGAGGCTGCAAAACACCGGCTGCTCTACACGAAGCACCCGAATGCTCAGCGGCCGCCGTTCGTGCTTAAGGGAGATCACGTTGCCGCGCTGACGTTTTGGCATGGCGAGCTCATGAACGATTGGGCAAATCAGTGGGTTGATTATTGGACGGAGGGGCAGGGCAATTTCGTGTCCTCGGCCATGGAAGATACGGGCACCTATTTGTCGCTCTCTTGGCTGACCCGTATCGGCCGAGTGGATGTGAATCGATTGCTCGTTCTGAGAACGGCAAGCAATTACACGATGCCACCCCCGGGTGTGTCCGCAGCCGATAACTTGCTCGCAGAGAACAAAGGTTATTCCGGACTTGGGATGGCGGTCGAGTCGGCGTACTCGGTTGCATCTAAAGTGGTGGATGCGCTGCTAAACGGCTGGTCCCGATACGAATCACGGTTGCCCTCAGACGTGCAATGAGTGCCTAGGCAGTGAATCCGGAGGCCCACGCTGGATTCCGCACCCCGGCTTGCGAGAAGTGAGTCGAGGGTTTTGAGCACGCGCCTGCCTTGATCAAGCATGGACCATGCTCTTAAATCGAGAGATACGAATCGAGAGCCTTTGATATGTCGGCAGCCGAGCAGTTAGATCAATTTGCGTCCCTCCCCAAAGCGGAACTTCATTTGCATATTGAAGGCACGCTCGAGCCCCAGATGTTGCTCGATCTTGCTGAAAAGCATGGGGTGCCCCTGCCGTATCAAACGCTCGAAGCCGTCGAGCGCGCTTATAACTTTGACAATCTGCAGAGTTTCCTTGATCTGTACTATTTAGGTGCCGGTGTTCTCCGAGAAGCCGAAGATTTTTATGAATTGATGAAGGCTTATTTGTTGCGGTGTCGGGGACAAAATATCGTGCATACTGAGATGATGTTCGATCCTCAAACGCATTTAGCGAGAGGGATTCCCTTCGAAGTGTTTATGGAGGGATTTCTTGCCGCCATCGACGAGGCCAGAAAAACCTGGCATCAGAGCTCACGACTGCTGATGTGTTTCCTTCGTGATCAATCGGAGGCGGACGCGTTTAACACGCTCGAATTGGCAAAGCCCTACCTTCAGCACATTGAAGCCGTCGGCTTAGACAGCGCAGAAGTCGGCCACCCACCTAAGAAATTCGTGCGCGTGTTCCAGGCGGCGGCTGACCTCGGTTTGAAGCGTATCGCGCATGCTGGCGAGGAGGGTGGTCCAGACTACATCTTGGAGGCGCTTGATTTGCTCGAGGTGAGTCGGATCGACCATGGTGTGCAAGCTGCGCGCGATGATCAATTGCTGGCGCGCTTGGCTGAATCGCGGGTACCGCTCACCGTCTGCCCGCTGTCCAATGTGAAGTTGAAGGTATTTAATGAGCTCGTCGAGCACCCATTGTTTGATATGTTGAGCCGAGGGCTCTGCGTGACCGTGAATTCGGACGACCCGGCGTATTTTGGTGGGTATTTGGACGAAAATTATTCTCAATTGATCCAGTGTTTTCGTCCGTCAGAGGCCCAAGTCAAACAATTGTTGAGAAACAGTTTCGAAGCGAGCTTTCTATCTGACGATGATAAGTCTCGTTGGCTCAGCGAACTGGCTTAGGCATAAACCCTCAGCCCGTGAATCCCGCCGTTGGGAAAGAAGGCGAATAGCAAGGCGCTACAAGCGAGGCCTGTCTCAATCGGCAGCGCGTGAAAGGTATCCGGTTTCAGTGCAGTAAACGACGTCAGTGAAATCCAGGGTGAGGGCGCCGCTTGCATCTGGATGTGAAGTCGTCGCTGAGCTTCTGCAGGTTTTGCTCGTTCCGCTTGGATGACTTGGGCAAGATCGCGCGTTTCGAGCCGCTCTCCATCCTCGAATTCCACTTGCCAGCCAGGGAGGGTTGGCTGATAAAGGTCGACGCCCGCTTCTGAACCATTCGGAAGCCCAAAGAGAAAGCAACATAAGGGCGCGTTCAGCCGGTGCAGATAGGTATCGACCACCAGGGTGCGAGGTACAATCGGCTCGGCGAAGGAAAAGATTGCGTGCTCGCCAAAGCTCCCCCTTGCGGATTCCCACCCTTTCATATGTCCCTCGATGCGGCGGCCAGACAGCGCATCGGTAGGGTGTCCATAGTGCGCATTGGAAACCGAGGTAATCGTTGCATGAGTGAGTAAGTTGTCCTCTTCTGCATCTTCCGAAAGTGGCTCACCGAAGAGGGAAACCCGCGAGATGCCGCCCTCCTGATGGCAGATCACCCGACAATAGGCGGCATGGGTAGGCGGAATGGGTAGGGTGATTTCGCTATCAGGTGCGAGCGGATGTCGGTCGATCACGCGAGTCGTCGTTCCATCCATCATCAGTTCAACGGAAACCGCAGGAACTTGATTCCCCGTGAACCAACGGGTGCTGATTCGAAGCGCTTCCACCCTTGAGGGTGCTTTGAGTCCGATGAGAAATTCGTGATCGGCGAGTGGGTCGAACGTGAGGATTTGCCTGCTTGAATCCACCGCCCATGCGTCGTGTCTTCTCGTTTCAAACCCCCAGTACTGCGCACCCATGTGAGTAAACTGTCCGGCGCGGTTCTCTGGCTCAGCTTCGAGTAACACTTCGTGCGGGTTGGTGAAGCTTGAATCAGAGTAGCTGACCAAAAAAGTATCGAGCCTCATGTCAGCACGTCCAAAGGTTCCTCAAGCCAGATTTCGTCGCAATTCGGGTCGTTAGATTTAGCATCGATCACGAGAAAATCCGATTCGGTCTCAAGCGCTAAATTAAAATGATGCCAAGTGCCAGGATGAAAATTCACGCCCTTTCCTTGAACGATAAAGGCTTCGAGTCGGTCGCGATCGAAAGGCCCTTTGGGCGCCACAATCACGAGATAGGGTTTGTCTGAAAGCGGGTAAAACAGTTGACTAGAATAAGGATGTCTCTCTAATCCGCATACGTTAAACGGCAAAGTCACGGCCTGGCTTCTGAAAATGCTCACGCAAGGTGTGAGTTCGATGGTCTTGCTCCCATCAATCGTCAGCGTTTTTTGTCGGTCAGTTGTTCGGCTCGAAGGCGTTAGATCCAGTTGCGCCAAATTATCGAAACGGATCGTTCGACCCTCATTAATGGACAAGATTTCGGTCGCTGCCTCGGGTGAGATGACGTCACCAAAGGGTAAGAAAGCTTCCTGACTGATCGGGGTGGCTAAGAGGCTGAGAGACATGGTGAGCGTTGTTACATTTGACCAGAGCTTGTGAGCATATCTGATCCCACTGACTTCTTAAATTATTGCCGAGATGAACCCAGGACCGCTTGAAGTCTAGATGCTGCAGTCAAGACACGTTAAAAACGTTCGGCGTCCGACGCGTGGATTTTGGATTTTGGACTGTGGTGTCTGAATTGAGGCGTTTGGTGTGTATGGGGTGTTATTGGAGGCGTACTGGGTGATGAAACGGCCGGTTACCTCCTTCTTATCCCAGCTCGCGGTGAAATGCTGATTAAACATAAAATAGATTGTGAGGGTTTTGTCGTATCAAACGCATGATGAAGTCAACTCTTAACTCAAATGCAATCGAAGCAGATAAGCAGACCAAGTGGTTTGCCTCACTCAGGCTGGATATCGAAGAACGGCGATCGCGAAGTGTGTTGGCGAGAAACGAGCGGTTGGGCCCTATCCAAGTTCAGCGACCTTTCCCCCAACCTCATGGTGGTGTACATCTTTATATCCTGCACCCTCCCGGAGGATTAGCCGGCGGAGATCAAATCGAAATCGAGATGAGAGCCTGTCCTCAAAGCCGAGCGCTTCTGACAACGCCCTCAGCGACAAAATTTTATCGTGTTGACCAGCAAAACTTGACTCAGTCGCAAACGACTCGCATTCAATGTGAGGATGGCAGTGTTTTTGAATGGTTACCGCTAGAGACGATTGTATTTCGAGGCGCAACACCACACATGGCGACCTACGTGGATCTTGCTTCATGTAAATGCTTTGTGGGCTGGGAGATCATTGCCTTGGGGAGAACAGCCTCAGGGGAGCAATTTGATCAAGGATCGATTCAGTCGCTTTGGCAGATCAGTCGAGATCACCGGCTTGTCCATCGAGAAAATTTCCTGATTGCGGATGAGGCGGAGCGTTATCGTTTATCGCCTTGGGGGTTAAACGAGGCGTCGGTTTTAGGCTCAATGTTTATCTCGGATTGCCCCGTGGATGCGATGTTTGATGAAAAGTTAGCGGCGCTTCGTGCCCGGCTCGAAGTGATGTTGAGGGCTCAAGGTGACAGCCGCGGAGCAATGATCGAAATGACTCAAAAATCGGAAGTTCTGATTGTTCGCTACCTTGGAGCTTCGAGTCAGGCCTGCCGTCTGTTGTTCAATGTTGCTCGTCACTACGTATTAGAGATGATGGGTGTCCCAGCAGATAATGCCAGAATTTGGACCACCTAAAGATCTAGGAAACCGGTTATGGACTTAACACCCAGAGAAAAGGACAAACTCCTTGTGTTCACAGCCGGCCTTTTGGCCGAGCGACGTTTGGCCAGAGGCCTGAAGCTTAATCACCCGGAGGCTGTTGCGTATATTTCCGCCGCCATTCTTGAGGGTGCGCGAGATGGCCAGTCCGTCGCTGAGCTGATGTCGAGTGGGAGACATCTGCTCACTCGCGACCAAGTCATGGAAGGCGTGCCAGAGATGATTCACGACGTGCAAATCGAAGCGACGTTCCCCGATGGGACCAAGTTGGTTACGGTGCACGACCCGATCAATTAGGAGATTGCTCATGATTCCAGGCGAAAGAGCGCTGCTCGATGAGGACATTGATCTGAACGTCGGCAGAAATTCGGTCACTGTCGAGGTAGCAAATGCGGGGGATCGACCCATTCAGGTCGGCTCCCATTATCATTTTGCCGAGACCAATCCAGCGTTGCGCTTCGATCGAGAGCAGGCACGGGGGTGCCGGCTCAATATTCCTGCTGGGACGGCCATTCGCTTTGAGCCAGGACAAACCAGAAGCGTCTGCCTCATTCCCTTTGCGGGTGATCGGCGGGTGTTTGGCTTTAGAGGCGACGTAATGGGCGAGTTGGAGTCCAAATCATGAAAATCACGCGAAAAGCCTACGCAGATATGTATGGGCCTACAACGGGCGATCGCATCCGTCTTGCAGACACTGAGCTTTGGATCGAGATCGAGTCGGACCGAACCCACTACGGTGAAGAAGTCAAGTTTGGCGGCGGAAAAGTGATCAGAGATGGCATGGGTCAGAGTCAAGCACCTCGAGCGCTCGCCGTGGACACAGTCATCACCAACGCAGTGATCTTAGATCACTGGGGTGTTGTCAAAGCGGATGTGGGTCTAAAAGATGGTCGAATTGCTGCGATCGGGAAAGCCGGAAACCCAGACGTTCAACCGGGCGTCGATATTGTGATTGGTCCGGGCACCGAAGTTATTGCTGGAGAGAACCACATTCTCACGGCAGGCGGCATCGACGCGCATGTTCACTTTATTTGTCCCCAACAAATAGAAGAAGCCTTGATGAGCGGCGTCACGACCATGCTGGGCGGAGGGACTGGACCTGCCACCGGTACCAATGCAACCACGTGTACACCAGGTGCATGGCATATCGCTAGGATGATGGAATCGACCGATGCCTTTCCTATGAATATCGGGCTCTTGGGCAAAGGCAATGCGAGTCTGCCGGATGCGCTAGAAGAGCAAGTTGAAGCGGGAGTGATGGGGCTCAAATTACATGAAGATTGGGGGACAACACCTGCGGCTATCGATAATTGCCTGAATGTCGCTGACCGTTACGATATCCAAGTCGCGATCCATACGGACACGTTGAACGAGTCTGGATTTGTTGAAGATACGCTGGCCGCGTTCAAGGATCGTGCGATTCACACGTACCACACCGAAGGCGCCGGCGGCGGTCATGCCCCGGATATTATCAAAGCGTGCGGGCTTGCCAATGTCTTGCCCTCATCGACAAATCCCACGCGGCCCTACACGATTAATACGGTGGATGAGCACTTAGACATGTTGATGGTGTGTCATCACCTTGATCCCAACATTCCAGAAGACGTTGCATTCGCTGACTCGCGTATCCGCAAAGAAACCATCGCGGCGGAGGATATCCTGCACGATTTAGGCGCCTTCTCGATGATTGCCTCGGATTCGCAAGCCATGGGTCGGGTTGGGGAGGTGATTATCAGAACATGGCAGACAGCGCACAAAATGAAGTTGCAGCGAGGGTTGTTGGTTCCGGGCGTGCACAACGACAATGCTCGAGCCCAGCGTTACATCGCCAAGTACACCATCAATCCGGCGTTGACCCATGGCATTGCGCATGAGGTGGGTTCGATTGAACCAGGAAAACTCGCAGATTTGGTGCTTTGGCGTCCCGAGTTTTTTGGAATCAAGCCCGCGATGATTTTAAAGGGTGGCATGATCGCCGCAGCGCCGATGGGTGATCCCAATGCCTCCATCCCAACCCCGCAACCCGTTCATTATCGTCCGATGTTCGGCGCCTATGGCGCTGCGCCTGGTCAAACATCCGTCTTGTTTGTTTCAAAATTGTCAGTGGAGCGGGATTCTCTCGCTACACTCAATTTGACTAAGAGGCTAAGTGCTGTCTCGGGTTGTCGGGAAGTTCGCAAGGCAGACATGATCCACAATGACTGGTTGCCCAATATCGATGTTGATCCTGAAACCTACGTTGTTCGCGCTGATGGCGAGGTGTTGACATGTGAGCCCATGTCGGAGCTACCCATGGCCCAGCGATACAGTCTTTTTTGAGGGGAGCATCCATGGTTGTGTCGTGTTATCAAGTTGAATCCTCATCCCCCGAAAAAGAGTTACCAGAGGTTTGGCTCGATTTTGATCAGCGAAAGAGGAGTCGATTCAAAGCCTTCGACTCCGATGGGCAAGCCCTGGAAGTCTATTTGCCCCATGGCACCGTGTTGCGAGGCGGCATGATCTTGGTCGGAGATGATGGACGAAGAGTTCGAGTGAGTGCAAAGCCTCAATCGTTATCGGAGGTCCGAGGGGATGCGGCAGCGCTGCTGCCCATCGCTTATCACTTAGGGAACCGGCACTTGCCCCTGGAAATCGAAACCTCATCGCTTCGCTATGAAAGGGATCATGTGATCGACGATATGGTCCGTCACTTGGGTCTTGTGCCCACTCAAATCGAAGCGCCCTTCGAGCCGATCGATGGCGCTTACAAACACCATCATCATGAACCTTAAATTACTGCGATTGGCGAGCAATGCACTCCCGATTGGCAGTTTTGCCCACTCACAGGGATTGGAAAGTGCTCACGAAAATGGGTTGCTGAACGACGAAACCGATGTTTTTGAATGGCTGAGGGGCATCTACTCGGCGGGTCTTAGCCAAACTGAACTCCCAATACTTGCGCGATTACGAGAAGCGTTCTCGGATCAGGATGCCCACGAGATCGAGCGCCTGAATGAGTTGATGCTAGCCAGTCGGGAAACGAAAGAATTGTGGTTGGAAGATCAGAGGCAGGGTGCTGCACTGAAGAAAATTCTTGATGAAGACGAGGGCGGAAAAGCCTTTGAAGCGCCTAAGGGTCCTCAAGCACTAGTCACGCAATGGGCGCGTGCGGCGAAAATGTGGGACATTGAAGAGCTTTCAATGGTCCAAGCATATGCCTTCAGTTGGCTCGAAAACGCTTGCTTGGCAAGCGCCAAGCTGTTGCCGATGGGTCAACTTCAAGTGCATAGGGTGATGAGTCAAATGTTCGAGATTATCGCGACCACGCAAGTACCGCATTTCGATGAGGCCTGCTGGGGACCGTCACTTCCAGGTTTGGCCCTATTATCGAGCCAACATGAACATCAATCCCCTCGTTTGTTTTTATCCTAAGGAGGCCTTATGACTAAAAAGCCAGCGCTGCGAATGGGGATCGGCGGTCCAGTCGGTTCAGGAAAGACTGCGCTCGTGAAGCAACTCTGTCTTTCGTTGCGACATCGCGCCAATGTCGCCGTGATTACGAACGATATTTACACGAGAGAAGACGCCGACTTTTTACTGAAGAACCAAGCGCTGTCTCCAGATCGGATTGTCGGCGTAGAGACAGGCGGATGCCCTCACACTGCCATCAGAGAGGACGCGAGCATGAATTTGCTTGCGGTTGACGATTTAAACCACAAGTTTCCTGGACTGGATCTGATCATAATTGAAAGCGGCGGTGATAACCTTGCCGCGACCTTCAGTCCCGAACTGTCCGACTTAACACTTTATGTTATCGATGTCTCCGCAGGCGACAAGATTCCAAGGAAGGGCGGGCCAGGGATCACCAAATCCGACCTATTGATTATTAACAAAATCGACTTAGCGCCCCATGTCGGGGCAGATCTAGAAATTATGGCGAGGGATGCGCGGGTTCAGCGGGGGGATCGGCCATTTGTCTTTACCAATATGAAGACTGGGGAGGGCATTGAACAGATCGTAGATTTTGTTGGGTCTGAAGGCATGATAGATGCCATCCGTCATGGTGGCGGTGTTGACTAGCTAAATTCCAAGATCAAGCAAGTTGTAATCGCTGATGTCCGCCCGAGCATCCTCATTCCAATCGAACCGCTGACCTGCCTGCGGCAAATAGGCATAGGGCGCCTCATGTGGAAATCGAGCCGAACGGGCACTGATGGCATAGCCAATCACTTTCGATCGCTCTGCAATGCGCGCGTCGTCATAGATGGCTTCTTCGCTATGAATGCCATTGCCCGTCACCCCTAAGACCGAGCTTCGGCGATGGAAACCAAAATTAAAGGTGACTCTAGGTTTGGGTGATGTGTTCGCAAAGCTCCCATGGACGGCCTGGCGATTACAGATCGCGACATCGCCGGGCGCGCAAATCAGGGGCACTGCATCTTTTAACCGCTCAGACCCCGAAACTTCGCAGAGCGCGGGGATGTCGGCCGGCCCCACGTGAGAGCCTGGTAAAACCCAAAGGCCATTAGCTGCGTCACAACCATACAGTTGCGCCATAAAGTTAAACCCGTGCGTGTCCTCATCAAAATCGGGTCGATGCCACTGTGTGGTGCCGTCCTGGTGCCAGGCGACCGAGCCTCCAAGGTAAGGATGCTTGATCCAAATCGCTTCGTTGAAGGGCACAAAATCTTCGCCATTAATGGCTTCTGCGACCCGTAAAAGCGCAGGATGGCCGTAGAGCCGGAGATGAGCATCCGAAAATTGCAGGGAGCCCAAGACGATTTGTAAAACGGCTTCGGGAGCCTCGCTTGGCACCTCCGGTTCGTACATTTTGACTGGGTGTCTGCCAGCGCTTCGCTGTGTGCCACCGAGTGGGTCTGACAGCGGCGCGACCCAACCCAGGTTTTTACCCTTGAGCTGTGATCCAAGCGCAGGTCGATTGAGCGCGTCTACGTCTGAATATCGTGATTTCGGTGCTCTCGCTAGCACATCATGAAGATCTCGCTCGAGATCGTCTAACTCCGCTTTGTCCAAAACGCCTGTAAACACATAAAAACCGATGGCGCGGTAGGCCTCTAGAATGTCGGGGTGTAATTGTCCGTTGCTGTCCCATCGGATGGGCCCGCGGTTGCCCAAGGCGAGCGCTCGGGCAGTCCCGTCTTCGCAGTATTCCGACATCTCAGCGGACTGTGCCCCGTAGTTGATGGTGTCGCTCATGGCCATGCGGTGAACTCCAATTCGTCTCGTGGGTGAGAGCCCGATTAATCGAAAATCCCAACCTAAGCGGTGCTGTAAGTTTCAAGTGCCTTGCGAAATCATGCCTCCGATCATCGAAGGATTCTAGTGCTCGTGATCTCGCCAGCGATGATGGGGGTCGTGGTCGTGGTCGTGGTCGTGGTGGTCATGGTCGACTGGTATGGCCGCCAATTCAGCACTCAGGTGATTGAGTAATTGGGCGTCAACTTGATGCGTCGATACCAAAACCTGAATTAAGGCTTCTGCGAAAAGTTCGAAGTAGGGGTAGGGA